>JAFYSL010000028.1 GCA_017559355.1 Muribaculaceae bacterium | reverse complement strand
TTTGGCTTCTCATGCCGTTTTTAACGACCTTATTTGAGCCACAAAAAAAGCATTTTTTTTACCATATCAAGAATATTCTTCACAAAGATATGTATTTCAGTGTATTACAAAGGTTTTATCCTACTTTTTGTCCACCTTGCCCGATTTCCAATATTTCTCTTCATTTTTTACTTAAGAAAAGATTGGGTATATAACAACGAAAGAGAACCACATTTGTGATTCTCTTTCGTTGTCGGGGTACCAGGATTCGAACCTGGGACCCCCTGCTCCCAAAGCAGGTGCGCTAACCGGACTGCGCTACACCCCGAGTGCTTATGCCTTATTGGCGTTTGCGAGTGCAAAGGTATATACTTTTTTTATTCTGTGCAAACTTTTCGCAAAAAAAATCACTTTTTATTTGAATTTTCTTCATTTTTCGTGATTTTCATCAAAATTCAGCAAAAATCCACCTTATTTTCTTCAATTTTACACAGAAATTTTTTCTTCTACTCATCCTTAAGGATATCTTTTATTACCAATTCGGCAAGTTTCAACCCGAATATTGCCGTTGTGTGACATAGTGTACCATTAGTTGCCACCTTACCAAAGATCATCGAGCCATCAGATTCTATCACTTCTCCCCTATTGGCAAACACCTCATCGCTATATACACATTGGAATTTACGAGAAGGTATCGTTTTATTCTTCTTAAATCTGCGTCGCAACGATGCTGCCAATGGACACCCTTGCACTTTCCAGAATTCGGCAGTGGAGATGCGCGATGAGTCAACTTTTAATGCTGCACCCATTGAGGCGCACAACGTAGTCTGCGAATTACACGCATTAAGAATGAGCAACGCTTTATCGGCAAGCGAATCAATTGCGTCAATTACATAATCATATTCATCAAGATTAAATTGAGGCGCCGACTCTTCATTATATCGTTTTTCAAGAGCCGTAACACACGCCGATGGATTTATATCGAGTAATCGTCGCTTCATTACCTCAACCTTTACCCCATCTATAGTCGATGTTGTTGCCAATAATTGACGATTGATATTTGTAGTACACACTTTATCGGCATCAACCAAAGTGATATCACAAATACCCGAACGCACCAACGATTCGGCACACCAGCTACCCACACCACCGACACCAAATAGTATCACACGCTTCGACATTATCTTACTCAACATCTCATCGCCGAGCAATAATCTTAATCTATTAAATCGTGGATCATTTATCATAATTCGCAATTCTAATCCCTTAATTCTATATTTCTACTTGCATGCCGTGGGCACATAATGATGTTCAGCATTACACTCATGAAGCGTGCGATCAATTATTATATGTCGATTAGCCATTGTAGATATCTGTGTCATTTCGTGTGACACAAGAATTATCGTTGTATGTTTTGCCAATTGCGCTATAATCTCATACAATCGATTTTCAAACGATTTATCTACATAACTCAATGGTTCATCAAGCACAAGCACTCGTGGACGCGATACCACTGCACGACCGAGCAATGTGCGTTGCAACTGACCGCCCGACAATTCTCCAATTAATCGACCAGCATGGTCCTCCAATCCCATCAACGCTATAGTTTGAGCAACTCGCGCTTTCTTCTCCTGTTTCGACAAATGCTTTTGCGACATCAATCCAAGAGCCACAACCTCCTCTACTGTTATTGGAAATCTACTATCTATTTGATTCTTTTGAGGAAGATATCCGATTTCAAGTGTATCAACCTCAACTCCTCCACTTCGATATATCACCCTACCACTTGTAGGCTTTATTAAACGGAGAATCAATCGCAATAGCGTTGTTTTTCCACCACCATTAGGGCCTGTAATAGCAACAAAATCCCCCTCATCAATTGATAGACACACATTTTGCAATGCTACGTGGTTATCCCACTGCATTGCCACCGAATCGAGTTCAATTATTTTATTTTGAGGCAATCGCATCGACGATGCGTCTAATTTCGGTTTCCCAGTCATAACTTAGTGGATTTATTGTTATCATTGTTGCTCCAATTTGCTCGCTCAACATCGATGCTTGTTGTGAATCAAACTCCTTTTGAAAGAAAAATACTTGAGCCTTATGCTCACGAGCTTCATCAATCTTCTCTTGCAATTGCTTTGCCGATAATTCCTTTCCTATCTGCCCTATCGTAATTTGCTCAAGATCAAAATCACGCGCAAAATAACTCAACGATGGATGCCACACAAGAAACGATACTCCACGATGCGAGGCAAGAGCATTAGTAGCATAAGCATCTAGAGAATCAAGCGAAGTCATTAGTGCATCATAATTTGCTTGATAAAAATCACGATTAATCGAATCAATTGCCACTACTACATTATACATATTATTGGCTATAACTTTTGCATTTTTAACCGAGGTCCAAGTGTGAGGATCGGCTGACGATCCATGCTCGTGATGATGAGCGTGGTCATGATCATGATGTCCACAGCAGTCATGAGTGCCTAATATCATATCAATCCCCTCCGAAGCATCATATACATTCAATCCTTTATTATTTTGTTGTAGTTTCTCTACCAATACTTGCTCAAAGCCCACATTCCCCATCTTAATATATGCCACACTTTTCTCAAGTTGCACAAGATTATTCATCGATGGTTCATAACTTTCAGGATTTGCGCCATTCGCAAGTAAGCATTGCACCTCAACTTTATCGCCAACAATCTTTTCAAGAAAATATTTTTGAGGCTGGAGACTCACTGTTATTATTGGGTGTGAAGTTTCGCTACTACTTTTAGCACCACAACCTTGCACCAATAGAGCAATACACGCTATACAACATATAACTAAATATTTTTTCATATCTAAATATTCTTTTCTTTCGTGCAAATTTAATCGTTTTTTACTCCGTAAACAAATTGAAGTATCGTTTTTGCAACAATCGACAAATCCTCATCCTCATTCAGATTTGCACTCATCAACATCATCGGCACTGGTGACAACCCATCACCATAAGACGGCTGAACGTATTCAAAATCGGCATGCGCCTTAAATCCGTTACGGCTATAAAAACCTATGCGACGTTGTGCCATTTTTCCACATTGTGGCAATTCCACCTCAAGCACTACCCCTTTTTGAGATTTTTCTACAAATTGAGATATCGCAGCAGTGCCAATCCTTGCTCCACGCATCAGAGGTTCAACTGCAAAATGCTCTATGTAACAAAATGAACCAAAGTCCCAACTTGAAATAAAACCAACAAACCTATCATTTTGTTGAATAACCTCAATTTTATATCGTGATTTTTCGCAGTTAAGCAACGATTTAACGCTACTCCACAGTCTACGCTCCTCGGGAGGAAACGAATTGTAATACAATTCCTCCACTAAATCAAGATTATGTTGGCAAAATTTGACATTTTTCAACTCCACATATTCCATTTTCATCTTTTTTGTTTACAAAATTAATGATTTTTTCAAAAAAATCTATCATATTGAAACTTATAATTTGAAACTATTTTATAACTTTGCACTCATAAAATAAACCAAAACCCTAAAAAAATTATGTCACAATCACAAATCGACACCCTCGACATTAAAATTTTGCAGATGCTTGCCGAAAATGCACGCAAACCATATCTTGAAATTGCTCGTGAGTGTGGAGTTTCGGGTGCTGCAATACACCAACGGATTCAAAAACTCACTTCGCTAGGCATCATCAAAGGTTCAGTATCTCTTATCGACCCATCATCGGTGGGTTATGACACTTGCGCATATATTGGATTCTTCCTTAAAGATCCTGCTCAATTCAAAAACGTTGTTGAAGAGTTAAAAAAGATACCTGAAGTGGTAGAATGTCATTTTACAACAGGTCAATACGATATGTTTATCAAACTTTACGCCCACAACAACGACCACTTGCTACATATTATTCACGAAAAATTACAACATTTAGGACTCTCGCGCACCGAATCTCTCATTTCTTTTAAAGAGGTATTCAAACGCCAAATTCCTATCGCGAATGATATCGACTAATCCTTCGAGTCCAAAGAAATTTCACACCAATAATGATTATTGAAATAAAAATCGTTACCTTTGTACTCTAAATAATAAAATCTACAACATATACATAATAAAATATATGGCTAAAGAAATCGTATTAAGTGGTATTCGTGCTACAGGTAATCTTCACCTCGGAAATTACTATGGAGCATTGAGCAAATTCGTTAAAATGCAAGAAGACTACGACTCACTCTTCTTCATCGCCGACCTCCACGCATTGACTACCCACCCCGACCCAAAGACACTTCATACAAATGTAAAAAATATCATTGCTGAATACCTTGCTGCAGGTGTTGACCCTGACAAGGCTACAATCTTTGTTCAAAGCGACGTTCCTGAAATTTCAGAACTATATCTTTTGCTCAATATGCATGTAGGCATCGGCGAATTGATGCGCACTGCTTCATTCAAAGATAAAGCTCGTAAAGCCCTCGGCATTAAAACCGATAAAGACGAAGAGGATATCGAAAAAGAAATCATCGGCAATGAGTCAAACAAACGCGTAAATGCAGGCCTTCTTACCTATCCTACTCTTATGGCTGTTGACATCTTGATTCAAAAAGCCAACAAGGTTCCTGTAGGTAAAGACCAAGAACAACACTTGGAATTAACTCGTCGTTTTGCTCGTCGTTTCAACTCATTCTATGGTGTTGATTTATTCCCCGAACCCGAGAACTTCAACTTCGGAGGCAACGCAGTGAAAGTTCCAGGCCTTGATGGTTCTGGTAAAATGGGTAAGAGTGAAGGCAACTGCATCTACCTCATCGACGAAGAAAAAGTGCTTCGCAAGAAAGTGATGCGTGCTGTTACCGACGAAGGTCCAAAAGTACCCAATTCACCTGTGTCACAACCTGTAGAAAACCTATTCACTTTGATGGAGTTGACTTCGGCTCCTGAGGTGATTCAACAATATCGCGATGCTTATGCCGATTGCTCAATTCGCTATGGCGATTTGAAGAAACAATTGGCTGAGGACATCTTGAAGGTGACGTTGCCTATTCGTGAGCGTATCCTCGATATTCAAAATGATGATGTGTTGTTGGCTCGCGTGATTAAACAAGGTGCCGACCGTGCTCGTGAACGCGCTGCAAAAACTCTCAGCGAGGTGCGCGAAATCATGGGCATCAAGAAATTCTATTAAGAAAACAGATAATTTCAACTATCATAGAATGATGTGTCAAAATTAAAATTGACACATCATTTTTTTCTTTTCATCGGTTTATATGTCCTTTTTTTCGGTTTATTTGCATTTTTTATTGTTTTAGCATTATTTTATTAACCAAATAAAGGCTTAATCTTAAAAATAATTCCTAACTTTGCCCTGATTGTATCCTATCATATAGGAGCTAACTAACGAAACAATTAATTTTTTAAATCTAATAATTAAATTTTATGAACTTTTTTACCAAATCTTCTATTAAGAAAGCAGCTATAGCTTCTCTCTTAATGACTTCGTTTGGTGCATCAGCTCAAATTGATGCTTACGAAGTGGGTGATATGGGTTATATCCGTACACCAATGGAATCAGCTAATGGTATTATTGTTACCAACAACGACTATTCCGAAATCTACTCTCTCAAAAACAACACTTTGACTCCTATTTTGAGAGCTAACAACTGTGGTCTTTACACTAACTTGAGTAAAGATGGCAAGTATCTTGGTTTCAAAAGCTTCGATGCTCACGACTATCAAGCGCCTGCTATCCTTGATGTAACTACTGGTGCAGTTACTATTCTTGAAGACTATGTGTGGGAATGTGGTCAAGTATCATTCGCTAACGATGGTACAATGGCATACACTATGGGCAATACTCTTATCATTCGCAAAGGTAACATTCGCAAAGCGTTTGACCTTGGCTTCTATACTAATATTGCAAACATCTCTCCTGATGGTTCTCAAGTAGTATATAGCAACGTTTTTGAAGGTCGTGCATATATAATCAACACTCTAACTGGTGCTAAAGAACAAATCAACGTTAACGACGGTTACCGTGCAACATGGTCACCTGATGGTTTGAAAATGGCTATCCAAACTGCTACTGGTGGTGTAATGGTTCGCGATAATGCTACAAAACGCGTATTCGACCTTGGCAAAGCTGAATCAGTAAACTGGGCTAATAACTCAACTGAATTGATTCTTACTCGTCAAGAATTTGAGAAAGAATTTGTATTCAAAAGCAGTTCTATCTCACGCATCAATTTTGATGGCTCAAACGAAATTACTCTCGTAAGCTCTTCTGACAACCTTCCAGTTGACGCGATTCTTACTTCTGACAATAAACTCGTCGTACCTTACAAAACTGGTTTGAAACGTGGTTTGGCAATTAAAGATCTTCGCGCTGGTATTACTCCATTAGCGGCTTCAATTGCTGATAAATCAGTTGTGAAACTTGACAACGAAACTGTATTTGGTGGTCGTGTTTCAAACCCTAATGACAACCCAAATATCAAACCAAGTCCAATTCCTGCTGCAGGTACAATCGGTGAGCTTGATATTCCTTATATGAGTCAAATTTATGACTCTCCAGCTGTTAACGGTTGTACTGTTCACGGCTATGTAACTTGTGCTCCAACTTCTGCTTGTATGCATCTTGGTTACTATGATTTGCTTCCAAAGAAGACAACAACAAGCCGTTCGGGCGGTACCGAGGCTCAACGTACTCAAGTATATGCCCACGCTATTAGCGCTGTGTTTACCAACAAAGCCGGAACAAAAACATTCAATACTACCGCATACGGTAATGGTTGTTCTGGTGTTCCTGGTGGTTATGGTTATATGTGGAATGGTTCCACTCCTGGCGATGGTCGCATGGGTACTTTCTATACCCTCAATGGTGCAACTGAAACAACTTATACTTGGAGCTCTTCTACAGCATTGAGCTGGTTGGATTCAGAAGCGGCTGCAGGTCGCCCAACCCCTCTTTGTATTGCGCTTGATTCAGGCGGTCACTTGATTCTTGGTTTCCGCTCACACCAATACTTCCGCTCATCAGAAGGTGGTTTCGTAAGCCGTAATGGTTGCTTCGTTTGTCATGACCCATACGGAGACTGCAACGACTACACTTGGGCAGATAATGATGGTCAACACTCTTCTTACGACTGGGTTGGATACAACAGTGGTCGTGCCAACATCGGCACATTCTATTGGGCAATTAAAGTTGGTATTCCTGCAAGCGCTAATCCTGGCACATCAACTGAAGTAGGCGTGAAATGTGACCCTTCAAGCATCGAACTCGCTGGCGAAGTAGGTTCTACTGCTAATATTTATAAAGATGTAAAAGTAACAGGTTCTGGTCTTTCTACTAACATTTCTGTAAACAGTGCAACTTCAGCTATCACAGTTGAAAAACTTTCAGGTTGGAATGACCTTACAGGTGGTACTATCCGTCTTAAACTTAACACTAACTTCTCTCAAGGTGCTGGTACATATGAAAGCTATGTAGCTGTTCAATCAACATCAACTTACCGTGTTCAAATTGCTACAAAAGTAACTCTTACTGATCCTGCAGGTGCTACTAAAAATCCTGCAATCGGCGTATCTCCATCAAGCGTTTCAATGAGCACAAAAGTTGGTGAAACTGCAACTTCTTCAGTTTCTGTAACTGGTACTGACCTTTCTGCTAATATCGCTGCTTCACTTTCTGGCGACGCTGCATTCTCTATCGACAATACTTCACTCGGCACTTCAGGTGGTACTATCAAAGTAACTTACAAACCAACTGCTGCAGGTAACCACTCAGCTACTCTTACTTTGTCATCAACTGGCGCTACTACTAAAACTGTAACAATCAGCGGTACTGCAACTGCAGCTTCTACTCCATCTACTCCTTCTGTGACTTATACTAAAGGTCTTACTAAAGTATGGCAAAACACTTCAAGTGTTCCTGGCTCAGCAGCCGGTGGCGACTCTCGTTTCGCTGCTGTTTCTAATGGCAAACTCATTGTTACTGACAAAGGCAACAACAAAATCGTTGAAGTAAAAGAATCGGGCTATAGCAACTATGCTGATCCTTCTGCAGCTCTTACAGAATACTACAACCAAGTTATCTCAACTGCTATCGGTTGTGACGATGCTGGTAATATCCTTATTGCAACTGGTTTCTCTGGTGCTGCTTCAGGTAAAAACTTCGCAGTAGTTTCTGCCGACCTCAAATCAACTTATAAAATTGACTTGAGTGCAATCGAAGGTTATACTCCTGCTCGTTGTGACCAAATCGGACGCATCCGTGGTAACATGCTTTCTAACGAAGGTGGTTATGCATTCATCATTCCTAATGGTGGTACTTCTGTTCTTGTTGTTAAGATTAAAAATGGTACTGTAGATACTGACTACACTCAAGTTTCTAATCCTATCGCAGGCGTTACATTGAACACTTCTTGCTGTCCACAACCAGCATTCGCTACTGTAGCTGAAATCGACGCTCTTATGGACGACAATGGTGACCTTTCAAGTGCATTCATCTTGCGTTCTCGTGGTGTTCCTGGTAGCGTATTCGCTTGGAATGATGGCAACACCGACATGGTTAAAGCTTGGACATGTGGCGCAGCAGAAGGCAATTGCACAACAGCAAACGCATCTGTTGAAGGTTTCGACTGGTTCACACTCAAAGGTAAATCTTACTTCATCATGCCTGTAACTACTGACGGTACAACTGGCACTCGTGGTTCTAACTTCGCAATCTTCGACGAAGAAGGTACTTGTGTAGCTACTTGGACTGAAGGTCAAAAAACTGGTCTTGGAGCATGCTTTGGTAGCATCATCGCAGTTCCTAACGACGATGTATCAGTTTACATCTACCACTTCGTTCCTGGAACAGTTGCTGAAAAACTTCTCTTCGCTGTTGATACCACTTCTGCTGTAGAAGGTATTGAAATTGAAGATGCTAACGCACCTGTTGAATACTACAACCTCCAAGGTGTAAAAGTTGCTAATCCTTCAAATGGTATCTTCATCAAAGTTCAAGGCAACAAAGCTTCTAAAGAATACATCAAGTAATTGAAAGTTGAAAATTGAGAGTTGAGAGTTTTCCTCTCACTCAACTCAGAATAAAAAGTGAGCAATCCACTGGGTTGCTCACTTTTGTCATTATAAGCCTAACCAATTTTTTCACATAATATAGTATCTATAATATTAGTGCATATTTTATTCAATTTGAAGCAATGTGGACAAAAGTATTAAATAATCATTTTTATTAAAAACACATTGTTATTTAGCAAATTGTTGCTAACTTTGCACTCGGTTTTACTATTACACTAAACAATAGGCAAACCTTGCATTAAATTAACGAATATTACATTAATATATAATCTATATATAGGAAGGGGGCTTGAACCGTACATAGATATATCCATACAAACATAGGTTCCTAAACATTTTTTAATCACATTTTTTGCAAAAATGCAAGAAATGGGGTAAAAAGTTTTGACATATAAAAAAGTATGTGTAACTTTGTGCCCGCAAAACGCAATTAACA
>JAFYSL010000027.1 GCA_017559355.1 Muribaculaceae bacterium | reverse complement strand
GAAACTATTGGATGAATATATTAAAAGAAAATATTAGGCATAAATACCCCATTGAAAGCTTTCAATGGGGTATTTATCATACTTTTTGTCTACTAAGAGTTTTTTAGTGTATTTTCATCCTACTTTTTGTCCAGGTAACCCAAATTCTCTCTTACTCGGGCGAGATACTGTTTCATTGCCTCTGAATCGCGATTCTTGACAATCTCTTGCAGTTGCGAAAGTTTTTCTTGTATTTGCTCCAATTGATAAGGAGTATTTGGGTTGAAAAGGATTTCGCTCAAAAGATAGTCGTCTTCGCTCATCAATCCATGAGCAATTGCCATGTGGCGTTTGAAGGTTGTACCAGGAGCATCTTGGTGCTTCATGATACTTGCAAACACTAGTGTTGATGCGAACGGAATAGAGAGCGAATAGGCGATAGTTTCGTCGTGTTCTTGGAAAGTATATTCTTCAATATGTAATCGCAATTCGTTGTATAAATCTTTGAAAAACACTTTTCCGAGGTGGTCACTTTCGGCGATGATAATGGCATTTTCGCTACTGAGATTGCTTAATGATGCGAATGTGGGACCAAACATGGGGTGTGTACTCACAAATGGGTGTCCACACTCAGCATAAAACTCGGGTAATCCAGTTTTTACCGAGGCGATATCACTCAAAATACAATTTTTTGGCAAGTGAGGCATCACTGTTTTGAATGCATCAATAGTGTATTTTACAGTAGCAGCATTGATAACCAAGTCGGGTGCAAATTCGTCAATCTCGTTTAGAGAACTGAATCGAAGAGTGTTGAATGTGAAGCGTAGGCGTTGTGGGTCGGTGTCATATACGGCTACTTCATGTTTAAACGAAAGTATGTCGCAAAAGAACGACCCCATTTTGCCTGCTCCTATAATGAGAATTTTCATAATATACAAAACTGAAGAGGTAATTAGCGTTGGTTGAGAATCTCAATTTGTTGACGCACCGATTCTTCGTGAATAGCAGCGAGCACCGATTTCATAAATTCGCTACTCATACCCATTTCCACAGCAAGTTTTACGCGCGACTGAATAATATCGTCGTAGCGACCTGCTTGAAGCACAGGCATACGATGTTCCTTTTTGTATTGACCAATTTCGCGCGACACACGCATACGCTTGTTGAGCACTTCGAGCAATTCGTTGTCGAGAACGTCGATTTGTTGGCGAAGGAGGGTGAGGTTTTCGGTTGAGTGAGATTTATCGCGATGCACGAGAGTGTTTACTACAAAATTAAGTACTTCGGGGGTGATTTGTTGGCTCTTGTCGCTCCATGCACAGTCGGGATCACAGTGGCTCTCTATGATAAGGCCATCAAAGCCCATGTCGAGCGCTTGTTGTGAGATAGGAGCTACGAGTTCACGTTTTCCTCCAATGTGGCTAGGGTCGCAGATGATAGGAAGATTAGGCATGCGACGGCGCAATTCAATGGGAATGTGCCATTGTGGAAGGTTGCGATATAGGTGTTTGCCATAAGCCGAGAATCCGCGATGTATAGCACCGATGCGTTTGATGCCTGCATTGTAGATACGTTGCATAGCACCAATCCACAATTCGAGGTCAGGGTTCACTGGGTTTTTGATAAGCACAGGAACGTCAGCTCCCGCTTCTTGAAGAGCATCGGCAATCTCTTGCATAGCAAATGGGTTCGCTGAAGTGCGTGCGCCGATCCAAAGGATATCAACCCCTGCTTCGAGGGCAGCTTCAACGTGTTGTTTTGTTGCTACTTCGGTAGAGGTATACATGCCAGTTTCCTCTTTAACTCTCTTGAGCCATTGTAGCCCTTCTACGCCAACACCTTCGAAACCACCTGGTTTTGTGCGAGGTTTCCAGATACCAGCGCGGAATATTTTAACACCATTGGCGGCGAGTTCGTGTGCAGTTTTGAGCACTTGCTCTTCAGTTTCGGCACTACATGGTCCAGCGATGAGCAAAGTTTCTTGTGGGTTAAGACCTTCAAGTGTGATAGGTTGTAAATCTTTCATTGTAAGTATGTGTTAGTAGTTGTTAATTATTTGTTTGATTCATTTCGCGTATGCGATCGAGTGCACGGCGCATATTTTTTTCGGTTGCGCAAAGAGAGATGCGAATATATCGGTCGCCGTTGCTGCCAAATATAAAACCGGGAGTGATAAATACGCGAGCTTCGTATAGCACTTTATCGGCAAGAGTTTCGCTTGAAGCGATTGACTCAGGAATGCGTCCCCAAAGGAATAATCCTCGTTGCGAGGGGTTGAAAGTGCATCCAAGTTCGGTCATAATTTCTTCGGCTACATTGCGACGAGAGCGATATACGTCGTTGAGTGTAGTGTACCACTCTTTATCGGCATTGAGAGCTTTAACTGTGGCAAGCATTACTGGTTTGAACTGACCAGAATCGATATTTGATTTTACTTTGAGAATCCAATTGATGAAAGTAGGGTTTGATGCCAACATGCCCACACGCCAACCAGCCATATTATGAGATTTACTCATCGAGTTCATCTCAATAGCAATATCTTTAGCTCCTTCAACTTGTAGAATACTCATGGGATTGTCGTTGAGAATAAAGCTATATGGGTTGTCGTGAGCAATCACGATATTGTGGCGTCGGCCAAAGTCAATAATTTTTTCAAATAATTCTTTTGTAGCAGCAGTGCCTGTTGGCATATGTGGGTAGTTAATCCACATAAGTTTGATGCGGTCAAGTGGAAGTTTTTCCAATGCATCAAAGTCGGGATACCAACCATTTTCTTCAGTAAGATCATAATTGAATACCTCAGCTTGAGCCAATCGACTAACCGATGAATAAGTAGGGTAGCCAGGGTTTGGAACTAAAACGCCATCGCCAGGGTTAAGAAACGCAAGCGACACATGGAGGATTCCCTCTTTAGAGCCAATGAGAGGCTGAATTTCGGTGTCGGGATTTAGCTCTACGCCATACCAACGATTGTACCATTCACCAAATGCTTTGCGAAGTTGTGGAATGCCCACATAGGGTTGGTAACTGTGGTTTGAGTCAACTTGTGCCTCAGCACAAAGAGTGTCGATTACATCTTTATGAGGAGGACGATCAGGACCACCAATGCCAAGTGAAATAATATCGGCACCTTGAGCATTGAGTTGTGCCACTTCTTTGAGTTTCTTTGAGAAGTAGTATTCTTGTACTTCTGAAACGCGTTGAGCTGGTATGATGTTAATTTTAGATTTCATTTTTACATTCAATATATTCACCAAGAATTTTCAAATCATTAAGTAGAGGACGCACTGCATCGATTGATTGATGATAACGCACATAACTATCAAAAGTGAGGTCGATATAGAAGCGATACTCCCATTCGCGGCCTATGATAGGCAACGATTGTATTTTTGATAGATTGATGTCGTAGAAAGAGAATATGGTCAAAACCTTCGACAAAGCACCATTAGTGTGAGGAAGAGTGAACATGATTGATGATTTGTTGATGTTCTCTTCTCGAGGTCGCATTTCGCTTGCCAATAATGGGTCGGCAATAATGAGGAAACGAGTAAAATTGCGTTTGTTGGTTTCGATGCCATGTTCGAGAATATTAAGACCATAAAGGTTGGCTGCATATTCTCCACATACAGCTGCATGCCCCATGAGATTTTGTTCGGCAATCTCTTTAGCACTACCAGCCGTGTCAAATTTCTCAATCATTTTGAGGTTAGGATGACGGCGAAGAAATTGTTCGCATTGCATCAAAGCCATAGGGTGAGAGTTAACTTCTGATAGTTCTTCGATACGTTGACCTGGTAGAGCTGCAAGCACGTGAGATATGTGCATTTTATGTTCGCCAATAATTTGCATATTGCTTTGGCGCAATAATTCGTGATTAGGGAGAATGCTACCAGCAATAGTATTTTCGATAGCAACAATCCCCATCATAGAGGCATCACATGAAAGGCGTTGAAAAAGTTCAGGAAAAGAGTCGCAAGAGATTGTTTTAATCTCTTCGTCTTTGAAATAGGCTCTTGCAGCGGCATCGTGATAACAGCCAGCTACACCTTGAATTGTTACTCTTTTTTCCATTATATATATTCTTTATTATTGTTATAAAAAAAATCCCGTATGACTACGGGATTTTATTATAGTGGTTAATTATTAATCGTTGTTGTGTTATGCATGTAAAATCCCGTTT
>JAFYSL010000026.1 GCA_017559355.1 Muribaculaceae bacterium | reverse complement strand
CTAATAATTTAATCGACTAAAGCGTCTTTAAGAGAACTTAAAGACGCTTATTTTTATACCCATTTCTTAATATTCCATAGATAAACACCAAAATTCCATATATTATTTCATCTTTTCTTAAATTATTCACTAAATTTGCAAAAGTTCCTTAAGAAATAATAACTAAACTAATAACATCATGAAAAAGTTCTTTACACTATCCCTACTCTTTGCTTTATGTGCTATAAGCAGCAATGCCGCTACATATTTAGTAAGTAGCAAAGCAACAACTTCTGGAAAATCAATTACTCACAATGGAATTAAATTTACTGTTGGCACAACAGCCTTTGCCGATTTCAGTTCTTTATTAGCGAAATCAATCGAAGAAAACTCAACTGTTTATGTTGCCGATGGGACATTTAGTGGGAATATTACAATCACAACTAATGGACTAACACTTTTAGGCAACAATGCATACTCCGATTGGACCGTTACTCGCAAAGCCGAATCGGCGATTACCGGTACCATAAACATCAAAGCGTCAAATGTAACAATTAATGGATTCAAATTCACTGAAGGTGGTCGCATCGAATCGTCTTCTGCCACAAATGCTGTACCATTAAGTGGAATAAAGGTATTATACAACTATTTTACCGGCTCAACAGTAAAACGTTCAACATCAACCCCTCTTGTCGAAATTGGGAACATCATAGACAATGCCGATGCAAATTCAACGACATCACAACGCAGATATAAAGATTGTGAAGCATCTCACAACTATTTTGAAGGAGATGCAACACACTATCCCAACTGTATTAGTTTTGGGGGAGCATTTGGCACGAGTACCGTAGTTGACAATTATTTTTACGATGGTGGTACAAGTGTATATTTTGCAAATGCGCAAGGTACTATTAACATCAAACATAACGTATTTAAAAACGTGGGCAAAACCACATATTCAGCTCCCGATGGTGGCTCAAAAGGCGACTTTTGTATAGGTCTTTATCGTAGTGCATATGCCAACTCAACTACTGCCAACATCGTTGCCAATGAATTTGATGGTTGCTATGGACAAACTTCTCTATTTCCTCTAATACGAGTTTTCCAGGGAAATTCAGGGCAAACCGACCAAGTTTCAGCCAAAAACTATCGCATAAACATAAACGAAAATACTTTTAAAAACAAAACAACAACGCTACCCTCTGCAAGTCACAACCAAGCAGGAGAAAAACTCATTCTTTATAACGATAAGGGCACTGGCACTGGTATCATATTCAATCTTGCTAACAACCACTACGACAACCGTTTCTATAAATTTGCATGGGTAACACTTCAAGATGGTCAAGGCATACGAGAAATCTATGCCGACCAATTCTCTCGATTTGACTTAGGTGGCAAGATGTCAACCTTTGGAACAAGCACCTTAACTGGTAATGATGTTGCGAATCATGCAACAGGCGTTGGACTTGGAGCAGTTACTGTAATTCAAAGTTTCGACATTGACCCTGTAACCGGCGACATGTATTTCATTCAAAAAATGAACGCATCACGCATCACAAGTTACAACTCGCTATATGGTTTTCCATCTACCCACGACGGATTGACCGTAACTCGCGTGCCATGTACAAAAATTGATGGATACTCTTACACCTATAGCACAGCAGTTCAATCCATGGAAATTGGTTATGGCGGACATGGCACAAATATGTGTTTCGTACGCGACAAAAATGGGCAAGGTTGGCTATGGTCGGGAGGAAAAGCTACAGTAAAAGATGGCGATGACACATCGGGCGCTACCGCACGTTGGAAATTTGCAAGTGGCACCGATATAAACCTCGACGGCACAGGAAATACCGACAGCGGTGTTAAATATTTCAATGTATCTGGTTCAAACGACTACCCTGCTTGCGATGAAAACTCTCGCCATCTTTGTGTCAGAACATCAGGTTCTGGGGTTAATACTTATCGAATCTACGATCTTGACGATGCTCTTGATGAAAAGCAAACATTATTAAAGACTGTAACTCTCAACAAAGGTGAGTTTGCCAATTCCTCAATTTCTAAAGATAATGGATACAACACTTGGGATTTCCAAAGTTTTGATATCAATGGCGACTATATTTATGTACTCGAAGGTTGTAGCGAAGAAAATACCAACACTATTACTTCGGGCGACCCCACTCTCATAATAACTTGTTATAATTGGCGCACTAATCAATACTGCTATCGCAAACGTTTAGATTACGGACGTATCAACAGCCTATTTGGCGAACCTGAAGGCATGGTTCTTCGTTTCGACCAATACGGACATGCTTGTCTGTTTGTAGCAGTTGTTAATGGCCCCTCTGGTTCAAGAAAAGCAAATGTGTATAAATACATCATCGACTATCACACTGGTTATGATGAAACAAACGCCAAAGCCACAACCAACGGAGATGACACAAGTACGACTGGGAATTTCTCTTCAGACTATCCAGCCATAACATTTAGTTGCGACACCAAGAGTCTCAACTTTTCAGCATCTACATCAAGCGAAAAACCTTCTAAGAACATTACTATCACAAATGGCGAATATATGCACGGCCAATGGTATGGTGTGATTACCGGAGAAGATGGCGATGCTTTTACTGTAACAACAAAATCAAACAATGCTTTCTCTGCTTCAGCATCAGCAACTGTAACATTTACACCCAAAGCCAACAAATCAAGTTACAAGACCTCGCTTCGATTATTCTCTCCTCTCGCGACTTCAAACAAAGAGTCAAATGATATCGTAATTCCAATTACTGCAACATACACTGGAGCAGGAGAAGAATCTGAAACGCCAACCATCACTGCAAGCACATCGTCAGTTTCACTTTCTACCGAAGTAGGAAGACCCACCACTTCAAAGATTACAATCGAGGGAAATTCCCTCAGTGACAACATTATCCTATCGCTTTCTGGTGCCGATGCTAACCAATTCTCCCTTAGCCCAACCTCACTTTCAGCTGCAGGAGGTACTATTACAATCTCTTATGATCCAACAACCGAAGGCAATCATAGTGCTAAAATCATTGCATCTTCATCTGATGCCAACAATGTTACAATCACCCTTTCGGGTACTGCCACCAAAGCCCCAGAAGAGCCAGAAGATCCTGAAAAGCCAGAGGAACCCGAGCAACCTTCTGTCGCAACAGGATATTCTCTCACTCAAGATTGGGTTCAAACAAGTGGACACCTCACCGCAAACAGCAACACTCGTTGGGCGACAGCATTTGACGGAAAAATTTACATTAATGACCACGCCAATTCAACGCTTTACTATTGGACTGCCAATGGATTAACTAATACCGGTATCGCATCGGCAGCAGGCACCGCTATCACCAGCGATGATGCCAAGAACATCATTGTTTCAACTTCAATGTATGCAGCAGGCAATACAGCAATGAAAGTACTTCCAGCAAACGGAACTTCTTTCAAAGACTTGACGCTCTCTATGCCCGACGGTGTTACTGCTAATCAAATGCAATATATAGGCAAAGCCATTGGCAATATCATGAGCGCCGAAGGTGGAGCAATCTTCATCTTCCCCAAAGGAGCAACTTCGGTCGCCAAAATAATCATTAAAAATGGTGTACAAACTTCTGCTACTAAAATTGATGTAACTGCAATCACTGCCGATGCTCAATCTATTGCAATACCATTGACTAATAACATTAATAGTAACGATATAGCGGCTCGCGTGCGTGGTTCAAAACACTTCTATTACAACAATGGAACAGGATTTACTGCATACTCCGACAATAGTATCAACACTACTCAAGGCGGAACTTTATTTACCCTTAACAACACATTATTCGCAGTAGAACCTATCGGAACTGCCTATCTTGATGGTTTCCAAATTGTAGACCTCACAAACAATAAAATTGTAGCGACACACAATGCTCAATTTACAACAGCTGTTGCTGCTCCTAATGCCAACTGCATTACAGCTGAAATTACAAATGATTTGACCGCAATCATATATCAATATGTGCCCGGACAAATTGCAGCACAATACACTTTCTCACTTACTACTTCTGGAATAGAAGATATCAGCATGGAAGTTCAACCAACTATTTCAGTGACAAACAAAATATTGACGGTAAAAGGCGCTGAAGTTGCAGATATCACTATTTATTCTACTACTGGTGTAATTAGCGCATCTCAAAGCAATAATAATAGCATTGACCTTTCTAATCTCAATGGTGTATATATTGCAGTTGCAACCGACAAAAACGGTAATCGCATTACTTATAAAGTTATCATTTAAATAATCTATATAACATAAAAGCGGTGAGTTAGTCAACTCACCGCTTTTATTATGCATTCATATATCTTTTACTTTGCAGGACCATGAAATACCCATGCTCCAGGTATTCCATTATTTGCAACAGAGTCTAGGAAATGTTTTGCATCTTCTTTAACTGAACTACGATATATCGCAATACGATGCAATGTTGAATCGGATAAAATATAAGCATTATCAAATCGGCCTCCATCAACAATTTTTTGCGCGCTTTCTAATGATTTTAATGTCATTACAACTACGTGATAAGCCGAATCGCCATTAATAACTGATTGTTGAGGAACTTTGGCATCTAAAGCATTCATCAATGGAGTATATACAGAATCTTCATATACCGAGTCGACAATTGCCACTGATAAATTTGCACTTTCATTCAATCCATCAATATTCGAAATCGTATCATCTTCGTTATACCATGCCGACAAATCACACAATTGCGACCACGACGGATCGTTTACAAATTTATATGTTACAATACCTGCAATGCCTAGAATTAATATCATTGAATAAAATGCCCACTCTGGCATCCACAAGATTCTACGAGGCTTCTCTTCTTCATCGTCAATGGTTTCTTCTATTTCTGATTCATCATCGGCCTCTTCAATCTCAATAGCCGATATCGTAGTTTTTTCTTGATTCTTAGAATCTTCAACCAACTGGATTTCCTCTTCTACTTCTATCGAAGAATGCACCTCTACAGCAGGTTCTTCTATTTCCTCTTTAAGATAAATAATTTCGGGCATAGGATCTTTTAATGCCGTGCCACAGTTTGAACAAAAATTGGCCTCTTGAGATATCACAAAGCCACATTTAGAACATTTATTCATTGTTATAATCTTATAATTATATCCTCATAAAACAAAAAACAGGTCAACTGCATTTGCAATCAACCTGTATTTCAATGAAAGGTGTCCGAGATGAGATTCGAACTCACACAGCCGCACGGCCACTACCCCCTCAAAGTAGCGTGTCTACCAATTCCACCACCCGGACGAGTATCAACCTTCGCGTTGAGATTTTTCAAAAAAATTAGAGCGAAAAACGGGACTCGAACCCGCGACCCCAACCTTGGCAAGGTTGTGCTCTACCAACTGAGCTATTTTCGCAATTGCGATGCAAAGGTAGGCATTATTTTTGAATTAGCAAATTTTTCAAACACTTTTTTTATTCTTTTTTTCGTTCACCCAGCCCACTTTAACCAATAACACAATATCTCTCAAGACATTAAACCCCTGAAAAAAATTCAATCTTTTTTCATATTTTCTTTAAAAACTTTTCTCTTCATTTTCTATTTTCATTTCATTACAGTAACTTTGCAAAATATATTAAAGTAAAATTATGCGTAACCCCATTTTTGACATAATGAAATTTATCGCAATCATTGCTATGATTATAGGTCATTGTGTGCATGATTGGCGCCTCCAGCTAATTTACCCTTGGCATATGCCACTATTTTTCATTGTCAGCGGATACTTTTTCAAACCTCAAACAATATTAAAGACCATCAAGCACTCTACTCGTCAATTATTGATCCCATATCTAATAACTGCAATAGCAATAATTACCTTAGCATTAATCTACAATTTCTTTGACGCAAACCACGACATCTTAAACTATACAAAAGTAGTATTGATGGGAGGCACAAACCCTAATACATGGGGAATAGGGTTTGCCTCATGGTTTTTAATATCGTTATTCGTATGCACAGTTACATATTCTGTACTTAATCATTTTATAAAATCAAATAGATTAATAACAACAATAGTCATCATAATAGCCTTTTCCACATACTATATTAAAAATTATTTTTCGATTTTTATCCCATTCACACTATTACAGTCAGGCATGGGTTTATTATTTTTTCATATCGGACACATATTTCATCAGCGAAACACCATCACCTTCAAACATTACCCAATTTATTTGTGGGCATGCGCAATATTTTTTTGTATCGCATCGTTTCATTTCGGAGCTCTAGATATGTTCTTCGTATATTACTCCAATATTATAATAAACATACTTGGTGCAATAGGTGCTTATTTTATCATCTTTCAATTTAGCAGTTTCTTTTGCAGTCATTTCCCTAAATTTGCTCTAAAAATTGCTCAATTAGGTTCCATTACCATTCTCTTTTTAATGGTACACACCATCGATACCACATTTAATATTGCTCCTCAAATAACTCAGAAAGTTTTATTTTTTATAGAAAATATCACTCCTAATATTGCCGAAAGAATACTTTTCACCCTCATAGTTTCGTTACTATTATATCAAATTCCGATAGTGCGAAAAGTTCTTCGTCTATCAAAACATCAATACTTAGATATTAAAGCTTTAAAATCATGAATATAGCTATCGTTGGAACCGGATATGTAGGTCTTGTTTCTGGCACTTGTTTCTCTGACATGGGCATCAATGTTACATGCGTTGATGTTGATCAATCTAAAATTGACAATCTCCAAAATGGCATTATACCCATCTACGAACCTGGACTTGAAGAGATGGTCAAAAAAAATATCAAAGCAGGCCGTCTAAAATTTGAAACCGATCTCACCAAAGTTCTTGACGATGTTGATGTAGTGTTTAGCGCCGTTGGCACTCCTCCCGACGAAGATGGTAGTGCCGACCTTAAATATGTACTTGCTGTAGCGCGTACAATAGGTCAAAACATCAACAAATATACCGTTGTCGTTACCAAGAGTACTGTCCCCGTAGGCACTGCGGCAAAAGTAAAAGCAACGATTCAAGAGGAACTTAAGCGTAGAGGCGTTGATGTTGAATTTGATGTAGCATCTAACCCAGAATTTCTCAAAGAAGGTGCTGCAATAAAAGATTTCATGAGTCCTGACCGCGTTGTAGTAGGAGTTGAATCTGAACGTGCTCGCAAAATCATGTCGCGTCTATACAAACCATTCATGCTAGTAAACGACCGCATGATTTTCACCGATATTCCATCGGCCGAAATGATTAAATATGCAGCAAATGCCATGCTTGCCACTCGCATATCTTTCATGAACGACATTGCCAACCTATGCGAACTCGTTGGCGCTGACGTTAACATGGTACGCAAAGGCATCGGTTCCGACAATCGCATTGGCAAAAAATTCCTATATCCAGGCTGCGGGTATGGTGGTAGTTGTTTCCCAAAAGATGTAAAAGCACTTATTAAAACTGCCGAAAAAGCTGGATACCCAATGAGTGTTCTTAAAGCAGTTGAAGAGGTAAACGAACGCCAAAAAGAGGTTTTATTCAATAAACTCATGAAGCACTTCAATGGCGACATCAATGGAAAGACTATTGCTATATGGGGACTTGCATTCAAACCAGAGACAGATGACATGCGCGAAGCTCCATCATTAATCCTTATCGACAAAATTATCGAAGCAGGTGGAAATCTTAAAGTATTTGACCCTATCGCAATCAACGAATGCAAGCGACGCATAGGCGACAAGGTAGTTTATGGCACCGACATGTATGACGCCGCCCTTGATGCCGATGCGCTTCTTTTAGTTACTGAATGGCGAGAATTCCGCTTCCCTAACTTTGCAATTCTCAGCAAAGTAATGAAAGGAAAAGTCATCATTGACGGGCGCAACATCTATGACCGCAACGAACTCACCCAAAACGATTTCACTTATTATAAAATCGGTTAGGCAACCTCAATAAATGTCATCAGCAACCACTACCGGTTCTCGCATTACTAGTAATGCCATTATGCTCTACTTGCGAATGGCAATAGCGATTGTCATTGGACTATACACCTCACGCATAGTTCTTGAGCAACTTGGCATCACCGATTTTGGCATATATGGAGTTGTTGGTAGCATAATTGCGTTTACCGAATTTATCAACTCCTCTTTATCCAACTCTTTCACCCGTTTTTTTGCATATGAATTAGGACAATCTAATTCTGCTAAAAGTCATATATTTGGAGCTGCCACTATAATTGCCATAATTGCAGCAATCGCAATTATAATACTTGGCGAAAGTATTGGATTATGGTACTTAAAAAACAATCTCAACATTCCTCCCACACGAATTAACACTGCGAGCTTTGCCTATCATTGTTGTGTTGGAGTTACTGCATCGCGTGTTTTACAAATACCATTCTATTCTTGCATCATTGCCCACGAGAAAATTTCAACATTTGCATATATTGAGATTCTCAATTCGGCTATGCGACTTGGAGTTGCGTTATTACTTACTTATAGTACATTTGACAAACTTCAATCCTATTCAATCCTAATATTTGGCGTTACACTTATTATATATTTATGCTATGTTGCATACTGTATAATTTCATTTAAAGAGTGTCGTTCCTTAAAACTATCACATAACACATTAGCTCAACTCTCAAAATTTTCTGGGCTTGACTTATACGGCACAATCTGTTATTCAAGTCGCACTCATGGCACAGCCCTACTCCTAAACTCATTCTTTGGTGTTGCCTTAAATGCAGCTAATGCAATTGCACTTAGTATCCAAAACTTATTCAACGGAATATCAAGCAATATTATCACAGCATTTACCCCACAAATCATAAAGCAATATTCTTCTGGGAACATCAAACAAATGTTTAATCTTGCGTTAAAATCGACACGATACACCTCTTATCTTTTTATCATTATCGCTATTCCATTAATTCTTGAAATGGATTTTATATTACATCTATGGTTGGGAGATAACATTCCTCAATACACCTCAACATTTTGTCAACTAATCATCATCACTACTGGATTAGCAATACCAGTAAATGTGTTAAATTCATGCATTCACGCCACAGGAAAAATACGTTTTTTAAGCCTTGTCATTGGTTCTATCTATCTACTCACGCTACCACTAATTTATCTTTGCTTTTCACTCGGTCTTAATCCGAACTATGCATACATCTCTTACATAGTTATTATGATTATAGTTATTATTGCTTCAATTCTCAACACAAAGCATTTAATTCCTGAATTTTCATTAACTCAATACTTTTGGAACACAATATTACCAATACTAAATGTAACAATTATCTCATTTTTTACGACTTATATCATTTCGCATTTCATTTATTCTGGCATTATTCACTCAATAACAACTATTTTTATCGCGATTATATCATCAACAATCACCTCACTTACAATAGGTCTCGAAAAAGAAGAGCGCAAACAAATTTATAGTCTTATAGTGCTGTCCGGTAAAAAACGATAAAGCATAAAAAGAATGTCTCAATCGCAGATTTAATGTGGTTGAGATTCTTTTTTTGCGATTTACAAGCCCCCCTAATCAAAAAGAGTCAGTTGTGGCGGTGGATTTTCATCCAAAATCCTCATATTCTCCCAATCTTTTTCTTGATTATTAAACAAACTATAAAAATCAACATAATACATCAGTACAATT
>JAFYSL010000025.1 GCA_017559355.1 Muribaculaceae bacterium | reverse complement strand
GTCTACAATCATTACGTCAGGGCGACCATGCTTTTCAATGAATTCATTGGTGAGCACGTCTTTCATGTCACCTGCGTAGAATAAAGTATTATCAATGTTGTTTACAGCAGAGTTTATTTTTGCATCTTCGATGGCTTCGGGAACGTATTCGATGCCGATGACTTTTTTTGCACGTTTTGCGACGAAATTGGCAATTGTTCCAGTGCCAGTATAAAGGTCGTAAACAAATTCATTCCCAGTTAATTCGGCGAAGTTGCGAGTGACAGAATAGAGCTCGTATGCTTGACGAGAATTTGTTTGGTAGAATGACTTCGGACCGATGCGAAATTTTAATCCTTCCATCTCTTCTTCAATGAAATCTTTACCTTTGAAAGTGATAATTTCTTGGTCGGAAATGGTGTCATTTACTTTGAGATTGATTACATATAGTAAAGATGTTATTTGTGGAAATTTTTCTGCCACTGCAGTCATGAGTTGGTTGATTTTTTCTTGATCATTTTCGCCAAATACCATTGCTGCCATAATTTCGCCTGTTGAAGCAATGCGAATCATTAACGTTCTTAATAAGCCTTCTTGTGCTTTTAAATCATAGAAGCTATAGCTATTATCTTTGCCATATTGCTTAATGAAAAGACGTAATTGGTTACCAAAATCATCTTGGAGATGGCATTTATTGATGTCAAGAACTTTGTCAAATGCTCCTGAAATATGAAAACCTGCAGCATCTCTGTCGGGAAATTCTTCTCCGCTGTTAAGTTGTTCAAATGTGAGCCACTTTTTATTAGAGAAAGTGTATTCCATTTTATTGCGATACTCCCAAATGTTTTTTGAACCAAGAATTGGCATAATTTCAGGAATTTCAACTTTAGCAATGCGTTCAAGGGCATCTTGCACTTGTTGTTGCTTGCAACGCAATTGAAATTCATATGGAAGATGTTGCCAACGACAACCACCACATGTGCCGAAATGTTCGCATTTAGACTCAACGCGAACAGCAGATGGTTTTACCATATTGACAATGTTACCTTCAGCGTATGATTTGCGTTTTTTACGAAGTTTTACATCGACAATATCTCCTGGTGCACCATAAGGAATAAACACCACCATGTCATTAACTCGCGCAAGGCTATTTCCCTCAGCAGCTACATCTATAATTTCTATGCCTTCCAATGTGGGAAGGTCTCTTCTATTTTTTCGTCCCAATGTAGTAATAATTAATTTTTTTACAAAAATACGCAAAAAACATGAGATATACATTCGCTTAGATAAAAAACAAGGAGGTGTGTAATACATAAAAAGGTTACACACCTCCTAAAGTATTATATTATGCAAAATTATTTCACAAATTCTTTTCTTGTGCTACCGTCGCTCATTTTAATGATATTGATGCCCTTTACTGGTGTGCTCAATAGGCGTCCATTGACGTCATAGCGTGCTACCTCCACGGATTCCGCATCTGTATCATCTCCAGTTTTGATATCTTCGATGCCAGCAGGGAAACCAGTTACCACTTTCAATGTGCCTTTAACTGTTACTGCAGGAGTGGTGTATGTATTGTTAACCACTTGTGCGGTCACATCTTCGTCGTTATACAAAACTTGATTTATCACATATCCATCGACTACATCTAAGATAAACTTGATATAACCATTATTTTTGGCATAAACACTAGAACCGTCAACGACAAGTGCTCCATATTCAACCGTTTCCGAATCATCGTTAATTGATGCCGTTTTCACGTTTGCGAGCTGCTGTGCGTTGTTTTGCAACTCTAAATCCTCAGCGATAAGATGACGGAAATAGACATCTACATTATCGTCTTTCTCTACTATTATACCTTTACATAATGATACAAACGCGCCCCAGTGTTCCGATACGATATAGTCAACGTATGATGATGTAGGGACAGAAAGGACACAATTCTCTGTGTCAACTCCAGTAAAAGCGTTTGCATTTGCAACCGTTGGGGGAGTAACTGCTGCTACACTGATATTCTGCAACTTGGTGCAGTTCTTAAATGTGGAATTGTTCACAGTTGTCAACGATGCTGGCAAATTCACAACTTCCAATGAGGTGTTATCATTAAACGCACATTGTGGCAAAGTGGTAAGAGATTTACATTTCGAAAAATCGGCATATTTCAATGCGTAACAAGCATTGAATGCATACGTTCCTATTGTCTTTACTCCACTTGGCAATGAGATTGATTCAAGTGAGGTGCATAACTCAAAGGAGGCCTTTCCTATCGTCTCAAGATTGACGATTTGTTTGATATCTGAGTCAGACAATGGCTTAGGTTCAGTATAGTAGAAAGGTATGAAATCCACCTTCTTCAATGCGCCGCATTTGTGGAACGCGTAATTACCCAAAGTTTGAAGCAAACCTGGAAGTGCGACGTATTCAAGTGCTGTACACTGCTGGAAAGCGTAGTCGCCTATTGAATTAAGGCTTGAAAGTCCATTTATGGCAAACTCTTTTAGTGAGGTGCAGTTTAAGAACGCATACTGGTGGATTGTTGTCAGATTTATTGCTAATGAGAAATCCATACTCTTCAGATTTGAGCAGCCGTTGAATGCGTAACCATATATATCGGTCAATGAGCTTGGCATTGTGAATTCCTCCATGCTTGCACAAGTTTCAAAGGCTCCTGAGCCTATCATGGTGATTGAATTAGGCAATGTAACTTCTTTCAGCATTATATTTTCGGTAAAGGCATTTTTGGGTATGGCATTGAGGTCTTTACATTCTGACAAATCAATGCTCGTGATTCGGCTGTTTTTAGATATAAACCTTTCGCCCAATGTCTTCACTGTTGTAGGGAAAACAATATCCCCACCAATATTATTGCCATAGAATGCATAGCTTGAGATCGTCTCAACTCTATTGGACAATGTGATTTCTCCAATGGAGCAGTCTTTAAATGCGTTTTTGCCTATATATTTGCACGATTGCGGTAATTTGAAACCAACCAAATATGTCTTGCCGTTAAACGCGTCATCGGGGATTGAGTCGCACTCGGCATCACTCAAATCGATTGAATAACAGTTGAGCATATTTGATTTCATCACATTGAAATCGGTCTGATTGATTCTACCATGTACCTTTAGGGTTGTTACCTTTGCCGGTGCTACTCCGGCTTGTTCCATGATATCAACAGCCATATATCCAGGAGTGGTAACTGTCACTTCAACATCACTGCCACCCTCCTCTACAATAGTATAGTTTTTCCAACCAGCAGCAGCCTTGTAGGATGCTCCGCTACCATTGGGAACTATAATCATGGAGATATTTCCACCAAGGCAATTGGTGGTATCGGTAAGTTCTGGAGGTGAAACAGCCTTGAGTTTACACGTCTTATAATTTGTCCAGTAACAGGAGTTCGCAAGACTTGTTATTGTGGAGGGTAATTCAAGTAGTCCAGACAAATATTTACAACCATAAAATACCATATAGCCTATTCTGCTCACATTCTCAGGAATTTTAATTTCGCCTAGTGATTCACAATTTATAAATGCCCGAGAACCTATAATATTTAAGGAGGATTCATTTTCAAACACTACTTTCTTTAATTTACGACATTCTTGAAATACCCCACTATGATTAAACCCAACGTAAGCACCACTGGTATATTCATTCGCATCGGCTAACGTTGTCACGCTTTTGGGTATCACGATTTCCTCCAATGCACTGCAATATCCGAACGCTCCATACCAAATGGTCTTCAAGTTCTCTGAGAGTTTCACATCTTTTAGTTTGGTGCAATTGTCAAAGGCGTAGGGTGCAATCTCTGTCACGCTGTTGGGGATTGTGATATTTTCCAATGCCGTACACTTTTGAAACATATACTGACTGATAGTAGTTATTCCCTTCGACAACGTCACATCTTTCAGTGATGAACACTCGGCAAAAGCATAATCCCCAACACTTGTAACTGTCTCTGGGATAACGATGCTTTTCAACGAACTTGCACGAAAAGCTGATTTTCCTATGGTTGTTACCGATGAGGGGATTTCAATCGTTGTTAATCCTGTACCATAAAAAGCCGATTCCCCAATGGATTTTAATTGTTGTGGCAACTCTATTTCTGTCAAAGATGAACAGCCACTAAAAGCTCCGTATTCGATGGTTGTGACACTTTCGGGGATTACAACCTCTGAAAGAGCGGTACAGCGATAAAATATTCCGTAGGGTAATGTCGATAATGAACCAGGCAATATCGCTGTCTTAAGTTTATCACAATCACTAAAAATATAACTTCCCATATTTTTAACCGACTCGGGTAGAATTATTGAGGTAATCCCCGTCATACTAAAAGCATCACCTTTAATTGTGGTTACTGAGTTTGGAATGGTTATTGACGTTAATGATGAACAATTATAAAACGAGTAACTCTCAATTGTGATCAATTGACTCGGGAGTTGAATGTCAGTTAAACTGGAACAATCTCTGAATGCATAATGTCCGATTGAAGTAATACCATCATGAAGCTCGGCTGTTTTTAAGTTGGTGCAACTTTCAAAAGTGCTATAATTTATTGTAGTCACTGAATTGGGAATGGTTATTGCACTTAAACTGCTGCAATTTTTAAATGCACTGCCTCCAATTGATTTCACCGAGTTGGGAAGATTAATTGATGTTAAGCTGCTACAGTTATAAAAAGCCTCTTTACCGATTGATATTAGTGTCTCTGGTAAATTTATTTCAGTTAATTTTCTGCATTCAGAAAACGCAGAGTTGCCAATTGTGGACAAAGAGTCGCCAAGCTTTACTGAAGTCAAACTGCTACAACCATTGAACGTATATGAATCAATCGAAGTCACTGAATTTGGGATATTAATAGAACTCAAACTCGAACAATACTCAAAAGCTTCATACCCAATCCATGTTACTGAGTCAGGAATATTTATTGTAGTTATTTTGTCACAAGAGTTAAATGCGTAGTGAGGAATCGCCTTAACATTTTCTCCAATATTAATGGTTGTCAATGCTGAGCAACCATATAACGCTCGATGGGACCCATCTAATCCCATACAAACACAATTTTCGGCATTAAAATTGAGTATTATTAAGCTAGTACAATTCCGAAAGGCACTTATTCCAACCATAGTCACAGATTTAGGAATTGTCAGTGAGGTCAAGCTACTGCAACCATCAAACGCGTAGTTATCAATTGTAGTTACTGAATTGGGAATGGTCACTGACGTCAAATCACTGCAACCAGAGAACGCAGAGATGCCAATTGTGGTCACCGAATTAGGGATTGTTACCGAGGTCAAGCCATTGCAGTCATGGAATGCCGCGTAGAGGATTGATGATACAGTATATATAACATCATTATCAACAACCATACTAGGAATGACCACATCTCCCGAATATTCGTTTGTAACTTCACTATAGCTACTGCCACTAAATGTTACAGCAACGGTTTTATCCGTGCTATTGGTGATGTTGTAGTAGATGCCATCGACCTCAAAGTCGTGGGCGAAGATGGGGATTGAGGATAAAAGCAGGGCTACAAGTAGTAGTGGAATGCGGGTTACCTGGACAAAAAGTAGGATGAAAATACACTAAAAAACTCTTAGTAGACAAAAAGTATGATAAATACCCCATTGAAAGCTTTCAATGGGGTATTTATGCCTAATATTTTCTTTTAATATATTCATCCAATAGTTTC
>JAFYSL010000024.1 GCA_017559355.1 Muribaculaceae bacterium | reverse complement strand
ACTATTGGATGAATATATTAAAAGAAAATATTAGGCATAAATACCCCATTGAAAGCTTTCAATGGGGTATTTATCATACTTTTTGTCTACTAAGAGTTTTTTAGTGTATTTTCATCCTACTTTTTGTCCAGGTAACCTAAAAAATTACTCGTGCGAATCTCTCTGACACGGCACGCCTTATCTCTACATTGCACGCTTATGTCTAATAACTTCGGCGTGTTGATTTGTATTGTGTTAGCGAAATTGTTGTCTTTTGGGGTACAATTCCACACCCTCGGCACTCCGTGCCACTCCCCCTGCGCAAAGCGCAAGGGGAGAACTGTTTACATTATCATCCCACTGCGTTAGCTTTATGTTTTTTCTGTCATTCTGTCAAAAAAAACAAGCACACTCAAATTTCAATACTCAATTCTCAATTAAAAAAGTTATCTTTGTGGTATGAAAACGTTTGAAGAACTTGGAGTGAGCGATGAGTTGTTGCTCGCCATTAGTGAGATGGGCTTTGAAATGCCTATGCCTGTTCAGGCAAAAGTGATTCCTCATTTGCTTAATGAAGATAATGATGTTGTGGCGTTGGCGCAAACTGGTACTGGTAAGACTGCTGCGTTTGGGCTACCTGTGTTGCAACGCATAAATGCTAAAAAACGTCATCCACAAGCTGTGATACTTTCGCCCACGCGTGAGTTGTGTCTTCAAATCGCTGAAGACCTTGCCGATTTCTCAAAATATCTCCCCGAAGTGAATGTGTTGCCAGTTTATGGTGGCTCAAGCATCGAGAGCCAAATACGCTCGTTGTGCAAGGGTGTGCAAGTGATTGTGGCTACTCCTGGCCGTTTGCTCGACTTAATTAAGCGTGGAGTAGCACATCTCGAAAATGTTCATACAGTGATTCTTGATGAAGCCGACGAAATGCTAAATATGGGTTTCCTCGATTCTATCAATGAGGTGCTATCAAATGTGCCCGAAAATCGCAAGATGTTGATGTTCTCGGCGACTATGCCACCCGAAATAGATAAGATTGCTAAAACATATATGCGCAACCCAGTTGAATTTGTAGTAGGACAACGCAATGAGGGCTCGGCCAATGTAAATCATATATATTATATGGTGCATGCTCGTGATAAATATCTCGCACTCAAACGCATTGCCGACAATAATCCAAGCATATATGCTATTATATTCTGTCGCACACGTCGCGATACTCAAGAGATTGCCGATAAACTTATTCAAGATGGATATAATGCTGATGCTCTTCATGGCGATCTTTCGCAACAACAACGCGACTTGACGATGAAGAAATTCCGCGACCGTGTAATCTCTATCCTTGTAGCGACCGATGTGGCTGCTCGAGGTCTTGATGTTGACGACCTTACCCATGTTATTAACTACGGTTTGCCCGATGATACTGCTGTTTATACTCACCGTTCGGGTCGCACTGGCCGTGCTGGTAAAACTGGGGTGTCGGTATCAATTATTCACTCTCGCGAGCGTGGAAAAGTTCGGGATATTGAAAAGATTATCGGTAAGAAATTTGAACGCAAGGAAGTACCTTCGCCCGAACATATTATCGAAAAGCAACTCTTTAACCTTGCACATCGACTTGAGTGTGTAGAGGTGAATGATGAGCAAATCGATAAATATTTTACTGGCGTGAGTCGAAAACTCGGTTGGCTCACAGGCGAAGACTTGTTGAAACGAATTCTCTCGCTCGAATTTAATCGTTTGCTCGAATATTATAAAAATGCTCCTGTAATTGAGGTGGTAGAAGATAAAAAACCTCAAAAAGAGAAGAGAGAAAAGGTCGACAATAAACCTCGCACCGACAAAGAGAAAGATCGTCGCACAGCCGAAAAGGGTATGGCGCGTGTGTATATCAATCTCGGCAAGGCCGACGGATTCTATGCTGGCAATCTCATTGAGATAATCAATAAGAATGTGACTGGAGCACGTGTTGAGGTAGGTCGCATCGATTTATTGTCGGGTTATTCACTCTTTGACGTCAAAAAAGGTGATGCAAAACGAGTGGTGGCATCGCTTAAAGGGTGTGATTTCTTAGGCAAACGAGTATTCTCGGAAATCGCTGATCCCGAACGTGACTATGCACGAGCATCGGCTCGTCGCAATCGCAAAGTGGCTGCTGGAGATAGCGATGGAGCTACAGAAGATGGTAACTTCGATCAATTTCGTCGCAAAGGTCGTGGAGGAAAGAAAAATTCGCATCGCAAAAAATAATTTTTTACTGAAGTGTTATTATAGAGATGAAGCGTATATTAGTAATATTGCTAACCGTAGTGACCACAGCGTTGACAATCAGCGCTGAGAAAACCGTTTTGGATATAAATTCTGAAACAGTCTTTACTAATGCGCCCGATGAGATATTCCCCACACTCGACAGCAATACTCGAATGGATATGGTCGACTATTATAATTGTGGTTACAATCGCCCATCTCTCAATTTGTTTGAGGATTCGGCAATAATAACACGCAAAGATAGTCTTGGATTAGAAATTAAGATTGGTGAGAAGCAATATTATCAACTGTCAATTCCAAAAGATGATCTCATTGTGCTTGTCACTACTTTGTCGATACCTATGCAAGATAGCGAAATCAAATTTTATGATAACGAATGGCAGCAACTGCCTAACGAAAGTTTCATTGTCTTGCCTACTCTCAATGATTGGTTGACCGACGAGGGGAAAACGGTGCGTGATGATGTTGAAAATATGTACCCATTTATTACTGCAAAATATGATTTTGATGTGAATAAGGGGGAGTTAACGATAACTAACACTATGCAAGAATATTTCGACAAAGATACATGGCAACGAGTGTTGAAATGGATAAAACCTTCGATTCAATACAAATGGACTGGTAGTAAGTTTAAGAAACAATAAATTTATCATATAAAAGAACATGGAAAAGACTGCAAAAGAAGTTACTTGCTTTTATTTTGAAATGAATAAATACAAGTTAAACGATGTAGAATCATATACCTATGATGAATGCTTGGCAAAAAATGAATATTTTTATGATACTCTGAAGGAGTTTGAAGAGTATTACAATAGTGAAGATTCTAGTGATTTGGCAACTTATTATTACATTCGTTTATTTCAATTTGATCAAAAATACGATGCGTATCTAATATATAATGACGACAAATTTGAAATGCAGTTTATTGATGGTCAGTCATGTTCATTTAATGGAAATTATATTTGTTTTGAAGATGATCGAGACAATATATATTTAGAAGATATCCCTACTGAAATATTAGAAAAGATTAGCTCAAAAGTATCGTATGTAAAAAAGGTATCCCTTTCTGAATACGAAAAAATACATAATCAAGAAGATTTCCCAATGTATATAACATTTAGGAAATCAGATAAATATTGATTTAGATCAAGCCTTTGGCTATGGATGAACAATCGCTCACGCTATTACAACTCAATCAACGCATTGCGGCGTTGATGACCGTGCCTGATACGCAAAATGTATGGGTGACGGCTGAATTGAGTGATGTGTCGGCACGTGGTGGACATTGCTACATGGAATTGTTGCAAAAGCACCCCGAAACAGGTGCTACGCTTGCAAAGGCGCGTGGTGTGATATGGGCAAATGTATATTCACGACTCTCTGTGGAATTTCAATGTGCTACAGGTCAGCGATTTAAATCGGGACTAAAAGTGATGGTGCGAGCATCGGCATCGATGCACCCAGTATATGGAATGTCACTAGTAATCACCGCAATAGACCCTGAATATACGATGGGCGATTTGCTTCGTCGCCGTCGAGAAATCCTTGACCGACTACAACGCGAGGGTATTCTTGAAATGAATCGCCAACTCGATTGGTGTGAAGTGCCTTTGCGTATAGCTGTTATTTCGGCTCGTGGAGCAGCTGGATATGGAGATTTCATCAACCAATTATATACTAATACCTCTCGCCTCAATTTCAAAACTCAACTTTTTGAAGCTGTGATGCAGGGCGATCGCACCCCTTCAACAATCATTGCAGCTCTTAATCAAATAGCCTCTCAACAAGAGGAGTGGGACGGAGTGGTGATTATTCGTGGAGGTGGAGCAACGAGTGATCTTGTGGCGTTTGAAGACTATGATTTGGCTGCAAATATTGCGCAATTCCCGTTGCCTATAATCGTAGGGATAGGACATGAACGCGACACAACAGTGCTTGATTATGTGGCAAATATGCGAGTTAAGACACCTACGGCTGCTGCAGAGTGGTTGATAGAACAGGGGGATAAAGCCCTCAATTGGTTGCGTTCGACAGGTGCTGAGATTTTGCAGATTGTGAGCGACCGCATCGCAGGAAACAAGGAGCAATTATCACGTTATGAGACATTATTGCCTACATTGCCATTGATGGCAGTTGAGCGTGAGCAATCGCGATTGCGTGGCGATATGATGTCGTTGGCACAGATTAGTACTCGTCGCATTGTTCCTGAATTGTCGCGTCTTGGCCATGTTGCCAGTGCTATAGCATCGGCTTCAGATGTAATCATTCGCCGTAGAAGCGATCGTCTTGATTCTATACAAGCAATGCTTAATGCTCTCTCGCCCGAAGCAATATTACGTCGTGGATATTCGATAACTCGTGTGAATGGCAAAGCCGTTACCGATGCATCGCAAATTCTCGCAGGAACACTTATAGAGACAACTCTTGCTAACGGCACTATTATATCAGAAACAAAATAAAAACTATACAAACTATGGCAAACGAAATGCAATTTAAGTCGGTAAAAGATATGACCTACACCGAGGCAGTAGGTGAATTGGAGTCAATCTTGCAAATGATGCAAGGTGATAAATGTGATATAGATAGATTGACCGATTACACTCGCCGAGCAACCGAACTTCTCACCGAGTGCCGTTCACGACTCACTACTACCGACGAGCAACTTCGCTCAATTCTTTCGCATTTAGAAAAATAAATTCTTCTGTACGATGAGATTAAAGGTCGCATTAATAATCTCAATGCTTTTTTGTGGCATTACTTCATTGGCTGTTGATTTTGTTGGGCATTGGAAGGGTAAAGTGGCAAATGTTCCTATTGTTTTCCATATTGCCAATGATAGTCTATGGTGCGCAACGCTTGACTCTCCTATGCAAGGGGCAATGGGGATTAAGTGTGGCAAAGTTGAGGTAAGTGGAGACAGTATCTCTATCAAAATGCCAGCACTACGTGCCGATTTCAAAGGGGTAATTGCTCAAGATGATAATTCAATTACAGGTACATTTACACAGGGTGTATCGTTGCCATTGATTCTTACTCGCACTACTGCCGATGCCGCGATGTATAACCGTCCGCAAGAACCACAACCTCCGTTTGTATATAACACGCAAGATGTGACTTTCCAAAACGGAGATATTGCTCTCGCAGGAACGTTGACAACACCATTTTGGGGTAAAAGCCATAAAGCAGTTGTACTTGTGAGTGGTAGTGGTTCACAAAATCGTGATGAGGAACTGTTTGGCCACAAGCCATTTGCTGTGATTGCCGACTATCTCACTCGCCATGGTATTGCCGTGTTGCGATATGATGATCGTGGAGTAGGTGGCTCGTCGAAGGGGAGCAAAGAAGACACAACTATCGATCTTGCTACCGATGCAATAGCTGCAGTCGAATATCTTAAATCACGCAAGGATATCGATACAACACATATAGGTATTGTAGGGCATAGTGAAGGGGGATTAATTGCTGTCATTAACGCAGCGCAACACCCTGAAGATGTCAACTTTATTGCAACTCTTGCAGGTCCTTATGTGAGTGGACGTGATATATTGGTGCGTCAAAATCAACTTATTGCCGAAACAATGGGACAACCATTGAACGATGACCAACTAAAGCATATTGATGAGATTTTTGAGGCAATTTACAACTCTACCAATACGGAACAACTCGCTACTTGCTTAACGGAAATACTAAAGAGTGATAGCACTAACAAGCAACAAGATATAGAAACAACCGTGAGAGTGATGACTTCGCCATGGTATGTGGCGTTTGTAAAACTCGATCCCACTCAATATCTCTCGCAAGTGAAATGCCCAGTATTTGCTGCTAATGGCACATGGGACTATCAAGTAGATGCTACGCAAAATCTCGAAATGGCACGAAAGATGATGCCACAAGCCACTATAAAGCAATATGAGGGATTGAATCACATGTTTCAACCATCATCATCACTCCAAGCGAGCATGAACTACGGCGCAATCGAAACCACCATATCCGAGCAGCTACTCAATGACCTCGCAAAGTGGATAAATAGTCTAAAATAAGAGTCGATAGAAATTTATTTCGCATTGAATTTTGTGGATAGATTTTGAACTCGTTGACAAAAGTGCTATCTTTGCTATTCTGAAGTATATTGGGGTATATCTATACACGTAGTTGTGGATAGATTGATACTCTTCAATAAAAAGATAGTGCTTATGAAAAATGTTATAATTTTATTGTTAAGTGTAATTGCTCTTTCTTCGTGTGGAGGTGGGGCTGGTACTTGTACTATCGCTCAAGTAGAGGAGTTGATGGCTTTAAGTAATTATCAGTCGGCTCAAAAATTGTGTGATAAAATTATAGATGGGAAAAATTTAGAAGAGATTCCTGTAGTAGAACTATGCCAATTGTCGTTGGTATATGTGAAACTGTCGGAGCAGATGAATGAAGTGGAAAATATGGCTAAAGCGACTAAGTGTTATCACACAGCGTCGTTGATGAATGCCGATTCAGTATCTGCTTATATTTCAGAATTGCCTATTGAGGAAATTCAACATGCTGAGATGTTGCGTAGATTGTCAGAGATGATTGATGCACCAAGAGATTATTCTGATCATGAAGAGGAGGCCGATAGTTGTGATGGCGATTGTGCAAATTGTCAACGCGAAGTGTGTATAGCTAACGAAACAACTGAATAATTATGGGAATGAATGATTGGCAAGCTGGATTGCAAGCATTTCTTGATTCTAACCCCGACCTTCCACAAGGAGAGGAGGCGAATGAACAACCAGTCGAAGAAAAAACATCGAAACAGCCTCGATTAGATATTATCCTTGAGAAAAAAGGTCGAGGGGGGAAGGTGGCTACAATTATAACAGGTTTCACTCTTGAAGATGAAGAACTGTCGGATTTGGCAAGCAAGATGAAGGCTTCGCTAGGTACTGGTGGTTCGGCTCGTGGTGGCGAAATACTTATCCAGGGAGATAAGCGTGATGCCGTGTTGAAGTTTTTGACAAAGAACGGATATAAGGCACGTATAATTTAATGATAATTTTAATCTAATATCAATAACTATGCTAACAATTTATAAGGCGTCGGCAGGTTCGGGAAAAACATATACACTTACTTATGAGTATATCAAATTGCTATTGGGAGAAAAGATCTCTGGTGGCGATAAATATATATTGAAAAAGAATCCCGATGTAGAACATGAGTCTATTCTTGCGATTACATTTACCAATAAGGCAACCGAGGAGATGAAAAGTCGCATCATTAAGGAACTTGCGATTCTCGCAGAGTTGCCTGTGATGGAGGGTAAGAAGAGTGACTATCTCAAGGATTTATTGAAATTATTTGGTTGTAAAGAGGAGGAATTAAAGGCTTGTGCTAATAAAGTATTGAGTCAGTTGCTGTTTGACTATCTATATTTCAATGTTAGTACTATAGACTCGTTTTTCCAAAATGTGTTGCGTACTTTTGCGTATGAGGCTGATTTGGCGGGCGACTATGATGTTGAACTCAACGATAATGTAGTTATTACTGCAGGGTTGAGTGAAATGTTTAATTCGATAAATCAGCAAAATGATGAGCATTCCAAGAGATTGTTGAAATGGCTCACTAAATACATGCAACGGAATATAGAGGAAGGTGTAGGTTATGATGTTTTTAATCGTAAGTCGCGCTTGTATGGTGATTTGGTCAATTTTGTGATGAAATTATCAGATGAACAATTCAAATTGCGCCAAGGGGAGAAGATTGAGAAATATTTTAGTAACCCTGATCTTATTATTGAATTTGAAAAGCAGTTGAGTGCACAAGTTGAAAAAATGTTCAATGTGATAAATGGAAGGGCGACGAAATTACTCACAAATATTTCTAACATAAATGGCATAGCTGCAAATGTAATAAAGCAAATAGTAAAATGGCAAGGCTCAAATATTAAAGATTTTGAAGTTTCGTCAGCTTTTGTGGGAATGGTTGATGGAACTGGTAAATCTAATCTAATTAACAAAGGAAGTAATATTTCAGCTTCAGATGAAGTATATTTAAGACAAGAGCTAAACGCTTTTATTAAAGGAGATGTGCCATATTTGAAATATTTACTACTGTTGCAGAAGGATATATTCCGATTGGGGTTAGTTGGCGATGTTGTTAGGCATGTTAAGCAGTTTCGCGAACAAAATAATATGATATTATTGTCGGATACCAACGATATATTAAAGCGTATTATTAGCGAAGATGAGGCGCCATTTATTTATGAACGATTGGGTGTGAGATTAAAACACTTCTTGATTGATGAGTTTCAAGATACATCTCGTTTGCAATGGTCAAATATCAGCCCTCTTGTGTCGGAAAGTTTATCACACGATAATGACAATCTCATCATTGGAGACGTAAAGCAAAGTATCTATCGATTCAGAAATGCCGATCCTACATTGTTGCAATCTCAAGTGTCAAAAGATTATGAGGGTCGCACGAAGGAGCGAGGTGTTATGATTCAAGAAAATACTAACTGGCGCAGTTCGGCTGAAGTGGTGCGATTTAACAATACGTTTTTTACCGCTTTAGCAAAGAATCTTGGACTTGAAGATATATATTCAAATGTAGCACAACAAGTGTCGTCCAAGCATAAAGACCATAAAGGATATGTAAAGGTTGAAATGCTTGAGGGAGAAGATGCTTCGTTGGAAAGATTGGCTACAGATATAAAACGCCAACTTGAATCTGGTTATAAACAAAAGGATATTGCAATCCTTGTGCGGAAGGGAAAAGAGGGTGATAAGGTGGTTGATTATCTAATGGGATTGAAAGGTGATCCTAATTCAGGTTTGTCGGAATTGGAGATTATGACCGAGGCTGCCTTAACAATAGAGTCGTCGCCAGTAGTAAAACTTATAATTAACACATTGCGTTTGTTATCTTCTGATATTCGTGATGAAGTTCGAAAAAATAGGAAACGCAAGTTAAATCAACTACAATTTCGTTTCTTGATAAATAAGAATGCTGGAATGAGTGGCGATGAGGCTTTGGCAAAAGCAATTGCTGAACCCGAATCAGATACCGATGTTTTGCTCGATGGTGTCAAAGAAAGTGGTTGCACAAATTTGATTTCTATAGTAGAGTGTATCATAGAGGCTATTGCTAAAAAAGATGCGTCTTTGATAGAGGATAATTTAGTGTATGTTACGGCTTTTCAAGATGAAGTAATAAATTACTGCTCTCGTGGCAATTGTGATGTAAACTCATTTATGCGATGGTGGGATGAAACACCAAGCCATGGTTTGACATCGTCATCCGATGTAGATGCGGTGAGAATTATGACAATACATAAGTCAAAAGGTCTCGAATTTAAGTGTGTGCATATCCCATTTGCAAAAATGCTGCTTGGAGAAAGCCCTACCCTAAGGGGCTATAGATGGTTTGATTCTTCTGAGATTAGTGGTATTGATACGAAAATTATTCCACCAGTATTTTTATTAAAAAATGACAAATCAATGCTGGGTTCGCCATTGGAGGAGCAATATAATGCAAATCTAAGAGACGAAATGATTGATGCGTTGAATAATGTATATGTGGCATTTACTCGAGCAGTAGATGAATTGTGTATAACTTGCCCAATAGGAAGTCGGGATTCTAATATGGCGCTGAGTAAAAAATTGGATGAAGTATTTAAGATTGCAGATCAAACATTCTGTGATGGAATACAAGCGGAAAGCAATGTAGATAGCCAGTTGTATGTGCCCCTTAATGGATTTAATGGCGAAATCCTTGAGATAGGAAAACCAACGATAGCAAGGAGAGAAGAGGATAAGGAGGAGATGTCGGTAGATAAGGTAAACGAACTTAATCCATCTCCATATTTTACACAATATCGTAAAGATATTTGGAGCAAGGTTCGATTGGAAGATGCTGAAATGATGAACGACATGCAAGAGCGTGGTATTTTCCTTCACAAAGTGATGGAGAACGTGCGTCATCGGGATGATTTGTTATTGTCATTGAAGCGCCAAGGATATCGCAATGTTATACCTCAAGAGGAGTTGGACGAAATGTATAAAGCGTTGTCGTCGGCTCTTGCTGATGCCAGAGTAGGGCAATGGTTTGAAGGATATACAAGAGTTATTACCGAAAGACCAATAGGAATAGATGCTCTTACTGAAACTACTCGCCCCGACCGAGTGGTGTGGACCACCAAAGGAACAGTCGATGTGGTTGATTATAAGTTTGGAGAAGAAGATGATAAAAAATATAAGGAACAAGTAAAAGGTTACATGGATAAGCTCACAAAATCAGGATATGAGAATGTGAGAGGATTTGTGTGGTATGTATTTAAAGACAGAATAGTAGAAGTAAAATAAATAATATATAAAGGATATGAATATAAAATCAATTTTCATCACATTGTTGATGTGTGTTATCGCTTCGGCGATAGAGATTAGCGCCTGCACGGGACTTATTGCAGGTAAAGCGGCTTCGACCGATGGCAGTGCGTTGGTTACTTATGCGGCCGATAGTCATACACTCTATGGTGAATTGTATTATCAACCAGCTGCAGATCATCCTGCGGGGGCAATGCGTAAAGTAGTAGAGTGGGATACTGGTAAATACATGGGAGAAATTCCCGAAGTAGCTCATACTTATCGCACAGTAGGAAATATGAATGAGCATGGTCTTGTGATTGTTGAAAGTACATGGGGCGGTCGCGAAGAGTTGGTTGACCCTAACGGACTTATCGACTACGGCTCACTAATTTACATTACATTACAACGTGCAAAAACAGCTCGCGAAGCAATTACTGTAATGACTAATTTGGTTAAAGATTATGGTTATGCAAGTTCGGGCGAGTCATTTACTATTGCCGATGGTAATGAGGTGTGGATTATGGAACTTATTGGCAAAGGTAAGGTTGAAAAAGGTGCAGTGTGGGTAGCAGTGCGAGTTCCTGATGATTGTATTTCAGGCCATGCCAACCATTCTCGTATTCACTCATTTCCAATGGATGACAACCAAAATTGTATGTATTCGCCAGATGTAATCAAGTTTGCGCGCAAACAAGGTTACTTTGATGGAATTGATGAAGATTTTAGTTTCTCATTGGCATATGCAATTACCGATTTCGGAGCCTTGCGTGGTTGTGATGCTCGTGTGTGGAGTTATTACAATCGTTTTGCTGATGGCATGGATATCTACTTGCCATGGATTCTTGAAGGTAAGGGTAGGGTGTTGCCATTGTGGGTGAAGCCTACTCGCAAAGTGAGTGTGAAAGATATGCAAAACATGATGCGTGATCACTTTGAGGGAACACCACTTGATATGACACAAGATATTGGTGCTGGTCCATTTGATTTACCTTATCGTTGGCGCCCAATGACATATAAGGTCGATGGTTTTGAATACACCCATGAGCGTGCTATCGCTACACAACAAACTGGATTCTCGCTTGTGGCACAATTGCGTAATGATAAACCCGATTATATGAAAACAATCTTGTGGTTTGGTGTTGATGACGCAAATACTTGTGTATATATTCCATTCTATAACTCGGTAACTTCTGTGCCTCACGAATTTGCAGTGGGTAATGGTGATTTGTATAACTTATCGTGGGATGCTGCATTTTGGGTGACAAACTATGTAGCAAACCAAACATACCAACGCTACTCGTTAATGATTGATGATGTACGTAAGGTGCAAACTGCATTAGAAGACTCAATCGCAGTGGATGTTAATATGCTTGAGCGTGAATTGTCAGATTTCTCACCACAAATTGCAGGGCGCTTATTGCAAGATTTGGCAAATATTTGGTCGAAAAAATATGTGCAAAGATACAAACAATTAGGCGATTATCTCTTTGTGAAATATCTTGATGGTAATGTAAAGAGAGAAAAGGATGGTAAATTTGAACGTTCTCCTCACGGAATGCCTGTTACTCCTAAATTCCCAGGCTATAACGAAAGATACCATCGTTCGATTATTGACGAAACTGGTACTCGACTACAGGTAAAAGAACCTAAAATAAATCAAAAATAGGTCTAAAATTGAAATAATTAGTCGAAAAGTTGTCAATATAGAAGATATTAACTAACTTTGCGCAGTTTTTTAACAACATAAAGTGGGAATGTTTTCAGAGTTTAAGCTACCGCTAAAGAGTATGCCTATTGGTTCTCAAGAGTTTGAGTATCATTTAGGCAAGGAATTTTTCACTAAGATGGAAAGTCCTGATGTTCAAGATGCCGACTTAAATGTAAACTTGACCGTTGTTCATAAAAGTGATGTCTATGATATGACTTTTAGCATTGAAGGGGAGATGACTCTAATATGTGATCGTTGTCTTGACGAGATGCAACAACCAGTTGATGTTGAATACCATGTAGTGGTGAAGTATGGCGATGAATACTGCGATGACTCGGATGAGCTAATTGAAATTCCTGAAAATGAAAGCTATTTTAATGTAGCATCATTGATTTATGACACAGTATCGTTAGAGATTCCTATGGTGCATGTTCATCCCGAAGGAGAGTGTAATCAAGAGATGGACGCTGTGTTGAATCAACTTGAAGTAGGCGGAAGCGACGACAATGATGATGACAACCAAGAGATAGATCCACGTTGGGCGAAACTAAAAGAATTAAGTGAAAACAACTAAAAATAAATATTAAAAAAATGGCACATCCTAAACGAAAACAATCAAAGACCAGAACTGCAAAACGCAGAACTCACGACAAAGCAGTAGCTCCTACACTTGCTCTCTGCCCTAACTGTGGTGCATGGCATGTATATCACACTGTATGTGGCGAATGTGGCTACTACCGTGGTAAAGTCGCTATCGAAAAGAACGCTGCCGTTTAATCAAGCGACAGGGAGATTCCCTATGAACATATATATCTCCTAAATGCTATTGTTTAGGAGATGTTTTGCTATATAAATAGTCAATTAAAACCAATCATAATGGTTAACGCAAGAATATCAGGTATTGCATCATATCTTCCCGATGACATTCTTGACAACGAGATGTTGTCAAAGATGGTTGACACTACTGATGAGTGGATTACTACTCGAGTGGGGATTAAGGAACGTCACATCTTGAAAAAAGAAGGTGCTGGTTCTTCATTTTTAGGTACTAAAGCAGTTGAGAAATTGCTTGAATCTACTTCAACTAATCCTGAAGATGTTGACTTGTTGCTTTGTGCTACATGTAATCCCGACTATCGATTTCCTTCAACTGGCTCTATTATTGCTCACAATTGTGGATTGAAGAATGCCTATTCTTACGATATGCAAGCAGCATGCGCAGGATTCCTTATTGCTCTTCAAAGCGCAACGGCTTATATTAAATCAGGAATGTATAAGAAGGTAGTTGTTGTTGCAACTGAAAAGATGTCATCAATGATTAACTATACCGATCGTGCTACATGTCCATTGTTTGGTGATGGTGCAGCTGCAGTGTTGGTTGAACCAACTACTGAAAATGTAGGTGTTATTGATGGCGTATTCCGAGTTGAAGGCTTTATTGAACATCTATATATGCCAGCTGGAGGCTCGGTAAAACCTGCTTCACACGAAACAGTTGATGCAAAAGAACATTTTGTGCATCAAGATGGTCGCAACGTGTATAAGCATGCTGTTACAAATATGCTTGAGTCATCGTTGGAGGTAGCAAAACGAAATGGATTGACTATGGAAGATGTTGATTGGTTTATCCCACATCAAGCCAACTTGCGTATCATTGAGGCTGTTTCAAGTCGTGCAGGCATTGACCCTTCAAAAGTGCTTGTAAATATTGAACATGTAGGAAATACAAGTGCAGCATCTATCCCATTGTGTTTAGATGAGTATAAAGATAAACTTAAGAAAGGCGATAAACTCATTCTCACTGCGTTTGGTGCTGGATTTACATGGGGCGCTATGTATGTGATTTGGGATATTTAATAATAAATTAGATAAAAATCATCTTTCAAAACGAATAATTAGACACGAAAATAGCAAATCATCAAAGAATAGGTGATGTAAGCTATTTTCGTGTTTATTTTGTATAAAATGCATTATTGTTAATTATGGCAAACGAACACAGAGCAGGTTTTGTAAATATTGTAGGTAATCCTAATGTGGGCAAATCTACCTTGATGAATGATTTAGTAGGGGAGCGTGTGAGTATCATCACAGCTAAGGCTCAAACTACTCGTCATCGAATTATGGGTATTGTAAACACCGACGATTATCAGATTGTATTCTCTGATACCCCAGGGGTACTTTCGCCCAAGTATAAATTGCAAAAAAGCATGCTTGATTTTTCTGAAGGAGCTCTTACCGACGCTGATGTGCTTCTTTATGTTACTGATGTGGTGGAGGATCCCGAAAAGAATGCTGAGTTTCTTGCAAAGGTGGCAAAAGAGAAGATTCCTGTGTTGCTCGTTATCAACAAAATTGACCTATTAAAAGGCCAAGATGACTTAGTGACAATTGTGACAAAATGGAAAGAGCGTCTTCCAAATGCTGAAATATTCCCAACATCAGCAAAAGAGCATTTCAATGTGCAAAACCTTATGGGACGCATCGTAGACCTTTTACCTGAGTGCCCACCATATTTTGGTAAAGATGCATTGACCGATAAACCTGCACGCTTCTTCGTTACAGAGATTATCCGTGAAAAGATTTTACTTAACTACGATAAAGAGGTGCCTTATTCGGTTGAAGTGATTGTAGAAAAATTTGATGAAAGTGATGATGCAATACATATTATGGCTGTGATATATGTTGAGCGAGATAGCCAAAAGGGAATCATAATAGGTCGAGGAGGCTCAATGTTGAAGAAGGTAGGCATAGATGCACGCAAGGATATTGCAACATTCTTTGGTAAACGAATTTTCCTCGAAATGTTTGTGAAAGTTGAACCCAACTGGCGAAATCGCGAAAATAAATTGCGTTCGTTTGGATATATGGACTAAAATAATAGCCTTTCGCTTAAATATAGTTATATTTGTAAATTAAAATTGAAAAACATCTAATTCGAAGAAATTATGGGACAATTAGTAGCAATAGTAGGTCGCCCCAATGTTGGTAAATCAACGATGTTTAACCGCCTCACTGAGACGCGTCAAGCTATCGTTGACGAAACAGCAGGTACTACTCGCGACCGTCAATATGGTAAAGTAGAATGGAGTGGACGTGAATTCTCAATCGTTGATACAGGCGGTTGGGTTGTAAACTCTGAAGATATATTTGAAGGTGAAATCAACAAGCAGGTAGCTCTTGCTATTGAGCAAGCCGATGTGATTCTTTTTGTTGTTGACGCAATGAATGGTGTTACCGACCTCGATGACCATGTGGCTGAAATCCTTCGCAAATCAAAGAAGCCAGTAATGTTGGTTGCCAATAAGGTTGACTCTAATGATTGGTTGTATAATGTTCCTGAATTCTATAGCCTTGGTCTTGGCGATCCATATCCAGTATCGGCTGTTAGTGGCTATGGTACAGGTGACCTTCTTGATGAAATAGTGAAGAAATTACCTGAAACTGAAGAGGTAGAAGAGGAATTGGAAAATATTCCTAAATTCACTATCGTGGGACGTCCTAACGCAGGTAAATCATCATTGATTAACTCATTCATTGGTGAAGACCGTAACATTGTTACCGATATCGCTGGAACAACTCGTGATAGCATTTACACTCGTTACAACAAGTTTGGATTTGATTTCTATCTAGTAGATACAGCAGGTATCCGTAAGAAAACAAAGGTAAACGAGGATATAGAATATTACTCAGTAATACGCAGTATTCGTGCTATTGAAGCGTCAGATGTGTGTATCCTTATGATAGATGCAACACGAGGCATTGAATCGCAAGATACCAACATCTTCTCTTTGATTCAACGCAACAAAAAAGGTCTTGTGGTATGTGTCAACAAGTGGGACTTAGTGCAAGATAAATCACTCGAAGCAATCAAGCATTATGAAGCCTCGATTCGTGAACGTTTTGCACCATTCACCGATTTCCCTATCATTTTTACATCGGCATTGACAAAACAACGCATCTTCAAAGTGCTTGAAACAGCAGTAGAAGTGTATAACAATCGCACTCGCCTTGTGCCAACTTCACAACTAAACAATGTGATGCTTGAAGCGATTGCAGCATATCCACCACCCGCAAACAAGGGAAAATACGTGAAGATTAAATATGTAACAATGCTCAAAGGAGCGCCAGTACCTACATTTATCTTCTTCTGTAACTTGCCACAATGGGTGAAAGAACCATATCGCCGTTATCTTGAAAATAAGATTCGTGCAAATTGGGAATTTAGTGGAACACCGATTTGCGTATTTATGCGTGAGAAATAAAAACACACCCTATATAAAACGAGAAAAGAGCCTGTGTAAACAGGCTCTTTTCTTATTGTATTGCATACAATGCTATTGCAGAACGATACATATAGACACAAAAAAACGAGAGAAAGCGCGCTTTCTCTCGTTTTTGAGATTATGAGATTAGTGTCTCTTAGTCTTGGAATTTAGCTTTGATAAATTCTCGGTTGAGGCGAGCGATGTTGCTCAATGGAACGTTTTTAGGACATTCTGCAGCACAAGCACCTGTGTTAGTACAGTTACCGAAGCCAAGTTCGTCCATACGTTTTACCATTGCGCGAGCACGACGTGCGCGTTCAACTTGACCTTGTGGAAGAAGTGCAAATTGGCTAACTTTTGCAGAAACGAACAACATAGCTGAACCGTTTTTACAAGCTGCAACACAAGCACCACAACCGATACAAGTAGCTGAGTCCATAGCGATGTCAGCAACTTCTTTAGAGATAGGCATTGCGTTAGCATCAGGAGCACCACCACAGTTTACTGAAGTGTAGCCACCAGCTTGTTGGATTTTGTCGAAAGCATTACGGTCAACAGTCAAGTCGCGAATTACAGGGAATGCAGCTGAACGCCATGGTTCGATAGTGATAGTGTCGCCATCTTTGAATTTGCGCATGTGTAATTGGCAAGTAGTGATACCTTGAACTGGTCCGTGTGGATGTCCATTGATGTAGAGTGAACACATACCACAGATACCTTCGCGGCAGTCGTTGTCAAATACAACAGGTTCTTCGCCCTTTTCAACGAGTTGTTGATTGAGCATATCAAGCATTTCAAGGAAACTGCTATCAGTTGATACTTTATCAAGTTGGTAAGTTTTGAATTGGCCAGGTTCCTTAGGACCACGTTGACGCCAAATTTTCAAGTTTACGTTAATTGTTTTTTCCATTTTGTAATTTAATTATTTGGTAGGTAATCGGAGTTGTTGTTAGGCAACTCCGATTGCCCCGTGGTTACTATTATGATTTGTAGTTACGAGTTTGAACTTCAATAGCTTCGTATTTAAGAGGCTCTTTATACAATGTTGGTTTTTCGTTTTCACCATTGTATTTCCAGCAGCTTACATACATATATTCTTCGTCGTTACGAGCAGCTTCACCATCAGCAGTTTGGTATTCTTCACGGAAGTGAGCACCACAAGATTCGTTACGGTGAAGAGCATCGATAGCCATCATCTTAGACATTTCGAGGAAGTCTTCAAGACGAAGAGCTTTTTCAAGTTCAGTGTTGAGGTCGTCAGCTTTACCTACTACGCGGAGGTCGCTGTAGAATTCTTTGCGTACTTCTTCGAGTTCGGCAAGAGCTTTAACGAGGCTGTCGAGTGTACGTCCCATACCTACGAGATCCCACATTACGCGACCGAGGCGTTTGTGAATTTCGTCGGGAGATTTAGTCCCTTTGATGTTCATCAATTTCTCGATACGAGCGCGAACATCAGCTTCAGCTTGATCAAATTCAGGAGCGTCAGTAGTGAAGTGAGGCACTTTGATTTGGTCGCTGAGGTAGTTTTGCATTGTATAAGGGAGCACGAAGTAACCATCTGCAAGCCCTTGCATAAGAGCAGATGCACCAAGACGGTTAGCACCGTGGTCAGAGAAGTTACATTCACCGATAGCGAAGAGACCCTTGATTGATGTTTGGAGTTCGTAGTCAACCCAGATACCACCCATTGTGTAGTGGCTTGCAGGGAAGATCATCATAGGAGTTTCGTATGGATTATCATCTGAAATCATTTCATACATTTCAAACAAGTTACCATAACGGTCACGAACTACATCTTCACCAAGGCGTTCGATAGCGTATTTGAAGTCGAGATATACAGCGTTACCTGTACCAACACCATAACCAGCATCGCAACGTTCTTTAGCAGCACGGCTGGCGATGTCGCGAGGACAAAGGTTACCGAATGCTGGATAACGACGTTCGAGATAGAAGTCGCGATCTTCGTCAGGAATTTCAGTTGGTTTTTTCTTGCCTGCGCGGATAGCTTCAGCATCTTCTTTCTTTTTAGGAACCCAGATACGACCATCGTTACGGAGTGATTCACTCATCAAAGTAAGTTTTGATTGGTCTTCACCATGAACAGGGATACAAGTTGGGTGGATTTGAGTAAACGCGAGGTTAGAGAGGTAAGCACCTTTACGGAAAGCTTGAATAGCAGCCGAACCGTTGCAACCCATAGCGTTAGTAGAAAGGAAGAATGCACGGCCATAACCACCAGTTGCGAGAACTACAGCGTGAGCAGCGTAGCGTTCGATTTCGCCAGTAACGAGGTTACGAACGATGATACCACGAGCGCGACCATCGATAATAACTACGTCAAGCATTTCGCGACGGTTGAATGATTTCACTGTGCCTTTTTCGATTTGGCGGTTGAGTGAAGAATATGCACCGAGGAGAAGTTGTTGACCTGTTTGACCTTTAGCGTAGAAAGTACGTGATACTTGAGCACCACCGAATGAACGGTTAGCGAGCAAACCACCATATTCGCGAGCGAAAGGTACACCTTGAGCCACACATTGGTCGATGATATTGTTAGAAACTTCAGCAAGACGGTATACGTTAGCTTCGCGTGAACGGAAGTCACCACCTTTTACTGTATCGTAGAATAAACGATAAATAGAGTCACCATCGTTTTGATAGTTTTTAGCAGCATTTACACCACCTTGTGCAGCGATAGAGTGTGCACGACGTGGGCTATCTTGGATGCAGAAGTTGAGCACGTTGAAGCCCATTTCACCAAGAGTAGATGCAGCAGAAGCACCTGCAAGACCAGTACCTACAACGATAATATCGAGGTTACGTTTGTTGGCTGGGTTTACAAGTTTTTGGTGAGCCTTATAGTTGGTCCATTTCTCAGCGACAGGACCTTCAGGGATTTTAGAATCAATCGTTGTTGTTGCTACCGATTCCATATCGGCATAATCCTTCATGATAGGAGTTGAATCAATCATTTTATCCATATCGCTTGATTAGTTTTGAGGTTGAACATTAGTTGTGTCTATTTCTTCAAGTTCTTCCATTTCCATTTCTTCAGGAAGTGCTTGCATAGCTTTTTGAGCTTCTTCTTGTTGAATCCAAGCTTTTACTTGAGGAATATCTTTGCAATAAACTTTGATTGCTGATTGGATGATGCCCATTTTTGCTTCGTAAGCAGTTTGAAGTTCCATGAACTTAGCTTCTTTTTCAACATCTGAAGCGTCAGAGAGTTGAAGAGCCATAGCTTCATTTTGGATATTTTCTTGAGCTTCGCCCATCATTTCAGTATAAGCTTCGAAGTATTGTTCTTGAAGAGCTTCGTTGTTGAGGTAAGAACCGTTTTTAGCTTCGATAGTGAACCACACAGCTTGGATAGTGAAGAGACCTACGATTACAGTAGTCCAAGCCAAAGAGATTTTCTTCAAGCGAGGCAACCAAGTGTCGTTATTCCAGCCAGCAGTTTGGAACATTGACCAGAAACCGTGGTTCATGTGGAACCAAAGAGCAACGAAACCGATGATGTAAACGATAGGAGTCCACACTTCGCCAAATGCAGCGTGAAGGAACAATGTACCCATAGCAGGGTTCGCTGCAGCACCATCAATAGTCGCCCAAGTAGCAGGGTCGTGTGAGAGTGCTTCTACAAGTTGCATTTTTGCCCAGAATTGAATCATGTGAGCAGCGAGGAATGCTACAACAACGATACCGAGAACGAGCATGTTGTTTGATGACCATTCAACGTGAGGAGGAAGAGTTGTTACATTGTAGCGGTCGTTACCACGAGCTTTGCGGTTTTGCAAAGTGAGGATAAGCGCATACGCAATGTGAAGTACAAAGAGTGCAGCGAGGCCCATAGAAGCAACAAGTGCATACCAGTTAGCTCCGAGGAGTTGGCAAATCGTGTTGTAGGCAGTTGGCCATACGATTGCTACTGCATTCATCAATACGTGAAACGTAAGGAATAGGATAAGAGCAGCTCCTGTAATTGACATAATGAGCTTCCTTCCTATAGATGAGTTAGTTAACCACATAGAAGTTTGAATTTTAAATTATTAATTAATTAGTTTAAGTTTTCTATCTATACAATAATAGTAAAATTAATGCAAATTTAATGTAAATATATTTCCGTACCAACAATTAAGGAAAAAATTCTTTATAGAAATTGAAAAAATGTTGTTGTAAAACGAATATGTGTTAGGTGAAAGTTTTGGAAGTATCAATGTATATAAAGCTACAAATTAGTAGGCAAAATGTGCTTGGATGTTGAAAATCCTTCCTAATCTCGGATTTTTTTGCTAATATTGCACTCGTTTTTCCAGAATATAAATCAAATAACATATTACAAAATGAAAAAACTAACATTAACGTTATTATTTCTCATAGCGATAGTTGTGGCAAATGCAGCAACTCCTATACTTGGAACAAACGTGGCAACAGTTGAAAGAATGTACCAATTTGTAAAGTCAAAAAATAGTTCTTTCGACCGTGAGATTGCCGAACAATTTATTGCAGTATCGCAAATTTATGGTATGCGTGGTGATATTGCGCTTTGCCAATCAATCATTGAAACAGGGTGGTTTAAATACACCGGTGGTACGGCCGTAACTCCCGATGATCACAACTATTGCGGTCTTGGTGTGACTACTCTCGGCCAAAAAGGTTGCCAATTTTCAACAGTGAAAGAGGGTGTAACAGCTCAAATTCAACACCTCTATGCGTATTGTTGTACAAAATCGCTCCCAGCAGGCGAAACTCTTGTTGACCCTCGCTTTAACTATGTAAATCGTGGCACTGCACCCAACTGGGAAGATCTCGGTTCGGGTAAATGGGCAGCAGCAGCAGGTTATGGAACTGCTATCATCGCAATGTATAACGATATGATGGCATTTAATGTGCAAGGTGATACTCCATCAACTGGCAATGCTTCACTCACTGCAAGCACTACATCGGTGTCTTTGAGTGGTACACAAGGTGGCACAGTTCCTTCTACAACTGTGACAATCACTGGTGCTAACCTCACAAGTGATATCGCATATAGTAGCAGTTCTTCAGCTTTCACTGTGTCAACCTCAAATTGGAATAGCCGCACTGGTGGTACATTGAAAATTACGCTTAATACAGCGTTGACTGCGGGTACATATAGTGGCTACATTGCAGTGCAAAGTGGTACAACTCGCATTCAAATCAATTGCACAGGTACAATCAGCACAGGTTCAACACCTTCGCCTGGTACAGCTTCACTCAAAGCAAGCACTACTTCATTGTCATTTACTGCTGCAAAAGGTGCTACAGCCCCTTCTTCATCAGTAACAATTACAGGTGCAAATCTAACAAGCGATATCGCATATAATAGTAGTTCAAGTGCATTTAAGGTATCGACCTCTAATTGGAATAGCCGTACTGGTGGTACGATGACAATCACTCTCGATACTTCGAAATCTGCAGGTAATTATAGCGGTTATGTAGCAGTGCAAAGTGGCTCAACTCGCATTGAGATAAACTGCTCGGCAACTATCACAGAAGCATCTCAACCCGATACTCCAGAAACAACAATTGTCTCACTTCCTTCTTCTTTTTCTACCGATTGGTCATACTCGGCTATGGGTGGCAACTCTGTAACATGGATGAACCCTGCCAACGACTACACTCGCAACATGACATTGATGGGCGATAATCTTTATGTAGTGCAACGCGATCCCGACAATGGAACCGGTTATATTCGTATTGTGAATGCTAACACTGGTGCAATGAAGGGTAGTTTGCCTTCAACAGGTATTACAAAAGAAGCTTATCAATTTGCATCAGTAGCAAATATGGGTGGCACTATAGTAGCCTGTAATCTCGCTTATGGTGCAACAAGCGTATTGAAAGTGTATAGTTGGAGCAGCGACTCTGCAACTCCATCGGTAGTTCTAGAAACAACTAATCATGGAGCTCGTTCGGGCGACTTGATGAGCGCATCGGGAACAATCAATAATGGTAAACTTTATTTCACATCAAACACAGGTTATGAAGGTAAGGTATATGTATATACTGTAACAAATGGTGTAGCAAATCCAACTCCTACTGAGATTACGCTTAAAGATTCAAAAGGTGCTACATTTAACTATGGCGGCTCGTTTGCAGTGATTGAAATTCGCGCAAATGAAGATGGCACATTTTGGGCTACAGGTAAAAATGGCGCTCCTGCATTGTTTAATGCTAATGGTACTCTTATTCGTGAATTAAATCCAACATCACTTGACGGCAATATTTATGGCACAAGCTACTGCCCAATAACATATGGCAAATTTAATCTTGCTGCAGCTGTTGCATATAAAACAACAGTTCAACAAGGTTATCTGAACCTAATTGATGTAACTAATGGTGAAGTTTCTGCATCAAAATTGAATAGCTACCCAGTGCTTGGTTCAAGTGGTGTTTCAAATGGAACATTCGTTTCTACTGCACTTGCAAAAGTTGACGGAGCAACAATCCATCTTTGGGCTCTTATCCCAAAACAAGGGGTTGCTAAATATACCGCGAAGGGGGGAACTTCTGATGTTGAATCAATCGTAAGCGATGATGCAAAAATCGTAGTGTGCGACAATGGAGTTAAAGTAGTAGGCGAAGAAGTTGAATCTATTTCAATCTACTCGTTGACAGGAGTTGAGGTTGCGCATGGCAATTGTAATGAGTTAACAACCGACAATCTTGCACACGGAATATATGTAGTGCTTGCAAAAACAACTACTGGCAAAGTTGTTTCAGATAAGGTTTATATCAAATAAGATTCTCATTTATATCAACAAACAAATAGCGAGTGTCCTTCGTGGGCACTCGCTATTTGTTTCTATGCAGAGGTCAATCGATTAGAAAGTCCATTTGGCTGCTAAAGTAGGGATTGCGTAGAATTTACCAAATTCGGCAAGGTAGTTAGATAGTTCTACTTCAGCACCTACGCTGATTTTGCATTTGTCATCAACCCAGTCAAGTGGAGCGAAGTTAAACCAGAATTGAGGTTCGCTACTAAATACCAAATTACTGTTTAATGCAGTGTTGCGAGCGAGGTCAGCATATCCACTGAAAGTGCAAAGTCCTTTAGCAAAATGAATACCCCATACGGCCGTTAATTGCCAGTTGTGTGGAGATGGCGCTTTTACGTCGTAACGATATAATGCTTGAACTGAGAATGTTTTGCTAAAATCGTTGCTCGCCCAGTTGTAAGCAGCACCTGCAAGGAATGCATTATTAAGACCTGTGCCACCATTATATTCAAGGTGAATGGCAACAGGAGCTTTCCAGAATTTTAATTCACGAGAGATTTCACCATACACGCCAGGGATAGTATTGTTAGCAAAATTTGCATCAATAAAGAAGTATGTGCTACCCCATTTGTCGGGAGTGAAATTTTCTACAGTTGCAGTCCATTGAGGACGATTAGAAAGGTTTTTGCTATAAATAGCACTACCCATATCGTAGTGGAATTGCAAATTTAGATCGGCCGAAGCTGTCAATGAGGCAAGTGCCACCATCGCAAAAAATAAAATCTTTTTCATGAGATTTAGAGTTTAGTGGTTATTGAAATAAATGAATAGTGAATTTTAATAAGAAGAAGATGGCGAGGATACACATTCCGATTGAAACTTTTTTCCATTTGCCACTAAGAATGTTAAGAATTACGTATGCGAGGTGACCAAGAATGATACCTTCAGAGATACTGTAGCACAAAGGCATACAAATGATACACAAAAATGCAGGAATTGCTTCAGAGAAATCGTTGAAATTTACTTTGGTTACCGATGCCATCATCATCAATCCCACAAGCACAAGTACAGGAGCTGTTGCCGATGCAGGAATAGCGAGAAAGAATGGAGCGAAGAAGATAGAGAGCGCAAAACAGATACCTGATACGAATGCTGTCAAACCACTGCGACCTCCTTCTTCCACACCAGCGGCACTTTCTACGAATGTGGTAACAGTACTTGTACCCATGATAGCACCACCAGTAGTACCGATTGCGTCAACAAGGAATGCTTGTTTGAGACGGGGGATTTTACCGTTCTTTATAATGCCAGCACGGGTTGATACGCCGATGAGAGTTCCGATAGTATCGAAAAGGTCGACAAATAGGAATGTAAATACGATAAGGACCATATCGCCAGTGAGAATTTTATCCCATTCAAATTTGAAGAAAATAGGTTCGATTGAGGGGGGAACACTTATAAAACCATTAAATTGAGTAATTCCCATAGGGATACCAATTAAAGTAGTGATGATAATACCAAAGAGAAGGCCACCCTTTACTTTTTTAATCAACAACAAAGATGTAACGATAATGCCGATAATACCTAATAGGGCAACACCTGAAGTAATATCGCCTAATTTTACCAATGTAGCTTCGTCGTTAACTACGATGCCAGTGCTTTTAAGACCAATGAAAGCAATGAACAATCCGATACCCACACTGATACTATCTTTTAGCGTTTGTGGAATAATATCAACAATCATTTCACGCACATTTGTAATCGTGAGAATAATAAAAATGATACCTTCAATAAATACTGCAGTGAGGGCAAATTGCCAAGAATAGCCCAAAATTTGACACACAGAGAATGCAAAAAAGGCATTAAGACCCATGCCCGGAGCTAGCGCAAAAGGCAATTTAGCAATAATTGCCATGAGGATTGTTGTAATAGCTGAAATAGCAACAGTAGTGGTGAAAATAGCACCTTTATCCATACCAGTTGCACTCAAAATGTCGGGGTTCACGGCAAGAATATATGCCATTGTCAAGAATGTAGTGATACCGGCCATAATCTCGGTCTTTACACTCGATTTGTTAGGGTCAAACCCAAATAGTTTTTGTAACATTGTGATTGGTTTTATAGTTTTTTATTATTGAATTATCGTTTGCTTTTGAAAAATCGTTGCATAAGTTCTTTGCACTCATCGGCGAGCACTCCAGGGGTAATTGTTGCTTTGGGGTGAAATGGGTGACGATGAGTAAATGCCGAATACCCTCGTTTGTCATCGCCTGCGCCATATACAATGCGCGATAGTTGACTCCACCCAATAGCGCCAGCACACATCATGCATGGTTCAACGGTTACATATAGAGTACAATCTTGAAGATACTTTCCACCAAGAGTATTAGCTGCTGCTGTGATGGCTTGCATTTCGGCATGTGCTGTAACGTCGTTGAGCATCTCGGTGAGGTTATGCCCACGACCTATTATGCGACCTTGACACACAACAACTGCTCCGATGGGTATCTCATCAGCATCAAATGCTTGTTGTGCCTCATCGAGGGCTGCATGCATGAATTTTATGTCTTGGTCAAACTGTGTCATAATAAACTAATTTGCATTCCATCGTTGGCGAGAATGGTGTTAGGGAAAATCTCCTTAGCCTCGTTTAAAATGGGTGATTCGTCGCGATATCTTTTTGAAAAATGACCGAGAATGAGTTGTTGAGCCTCTGCCATTTGTGCTATAAGTGCAGCTTCCACGGCAGTGGAGTGCCCTCGAGGACGAGCCAAGTGAGCAAACTCGTTAGAGTATGTCGCCTCGTGATAGATAGTATTTGTACCTTTAATCATCTCAGTAATTTGGGGATTAAAGGCAGTGTCGGAACAATAAGCATAACTCATCACGGGGTCGGCGTCGGTAGTGAGTCGTGCATTGGGCACAACGACACCATCGGCAGTGATGAAATCGTTGCCTTCTTTTATTCTATGAAGGTCTTTAATGGGTACATTATAGAATTTTACCATGTCCCCTTTAAGATGACGCAACTTGGGTTTCTCCTTAAATAAAAATCCCACGCAAGGCACACGATGCGACATAGGTATAGTTTCAACGGTGATAGCATGAGATTCAAATATTACCTCTCGCGAAGGTTTTATAATATTAAATTTTATTTCAAAAGGAATGTCGCGGCAGAAAAACTTTAATTGTTGGTCAAATAACTCTGCGCCATCTTCAAAGATGTGTATTGTTACCGAACCTGTTTTTTCTTGCAATGCCATTGAAGATAGTAATCCTATCAATCCAAAACAGTGGTCGCCATGCAAGTGGCTAATGAAAATGTGGTTGAGACGAGTGTATTTCAATCGCATCTTTCTCATGCTTAATTGAGCCCCTTCGCCGCAGTCAATCATAAAGAGGTTGTCACGAATGTCAAGGATTTGTGACGACGGATTGTGGCGCGCCGTAGGTATCGCCGAGCCACAACCTAAAATATTTAATTGAAACTGCGCCATGTGATAAAAATCAGAAATGGGTACACAAATTTAGTCATAAAAATCGGTATTTTGCAAAAAAATATTAATTATTGAGTCTTGGCATAAGAAATGCCATAAATCTCCGTATTACTAATATAACACAACAGCAGAAAAAAGAATACTAAATTTTCAAAAGGTGGTGTAAATCACAATCAGAGAAAATTTGAATTAGTTTTTTCATAGGATTAGATTTTTAAGGTTTATAGCAAAGGGGTTATCGTGAGATAACCCCTTTGTTTATTATTCTATGTTGTATTTATGATTACAATTTACGACCGATAATATCGTCGTTTGAAATTGATTTAGATGTTTTCTTTACTTGTGCATTTACTGACCCAAATCGATAAGCAATTCTCAACATTGCCATTTTCCTATCGTATGAGTTAGATTTGGTGTAGCCTGTATAATCTCCATTGATGAAATACTCGTAATTGGTTACAGTACTTGATCCAATTGGATTGAGTGTATATATGCCTACGGTCAAACGGTCCTCTTTCAAGAATGAGCGTTGGAGTGATATGTAGTAATTCCATGCCGAAGCTGGCGATGGTTCGCTATAACCATACACGTCGTTGACACTTCCTGAATTTTTGCCCCCTGCAAGTTCTAAACGCAATTTCCAGGGCAGTTGTTGAGTTAAACGAGCAAGTGTACCACATTGCCAACGAGCTTGTCGTAACCCTTGTTCTTTAATTTCATATTCCATGCGATAGGCCGAGCCTTGAAACATGAATTGTGTTTTAGGAGTAATCATCCATTGTATATTCGCATTGAAGAATAGAGAATTGTTGTCGCCGACATTCTTGTAAGTAGAGTAGATGTGATCGTCTTTCACTTCGACAAAAGAAACTATGCCGTTGTTTGAAAATTCATAGTTGGCTGATAGGTTGAGATTAAATTTAGGCTTAATAAGCATATAGCTTAACTTAAATGAATTATGTTGCACACTTGAAAGGTTAGGATTTCCACATTTGGTGAAGTTTACACCATCTTCAACTGCTGGATTGAGGTAGCTAATACCAGGACGATTGATGCGAGTAGCGTAGTTGAATGTTAGACTATTAGCATCATTTATTTGCCATGATAGTGCAGCCGATGGTACCCAATCGTTGAGATTCTTGCTGAAATTGGATTGCGAATTATCCTCAAAATCGGCTTTGAGATGAGAGTATTCATAACGAATACCTGCCATTGCACTCAATGACTTCCAACGCAAACGATATTCGCCATATCCTGCCAATACATGTGTGATGTGAGAGAAATCGCTAAAAGTGGTATCCATTCCGAAATACTCATTAGTGGTGGTGCTCTGGTTGTCGCGCAAAATGTATTTGGCTCCAACATCAAAGGTGTGATATTTCCCTACGGGACGAGTCCAATCGGCTTGAAACGTATGTTCCATAAATTTGAGGTTAAACAATGAGTGAGTGCCAGTATATGGAACAGGAATATTCTCCATGTCGTAAAACTCTTGTAAATGGTCTTGATTTTGATTGGTAGTTGAAATAAGATAGGCGATATTAAATGTTTCCCCTTTGCGATGTGTTGAGCGTTGGTAACCAATATTACCAGTGAAATCAAGATAGCTTTGGGGGTATTTATAATTTGCGTTATAAGAGTATATTGGAGAGCCATCGGCAGTTGTCATTTTTGTAGAGATTGTCCCAGGAACATCTAAATCATGCAAATAACCATTAAATGAAATATTAAATAGATTGAGGGTGTCGGGTTCATAACTTGCATCAGCACCAAACCAAGTGCCATAGCCGGTGTAGTATCCCGTTGTTGTCTCGTCCATTATATTGCCACTCTCTTTGTATTCATAGTGAGTGTGGGTGTCGTTTTTGCTGATGGCTTCGTTCATGTAATAACTACCTGCATAAGCCGACATGGTTACTTTGCCTATTTGTGAAGACAACCACACCGAGCCTTGTGGTGTGCCTAGAGTATTGATTTGAGCCGATACGTTACCCATCACGCCATTAATAGATGTTTCGTCATTGGTAACGATATTCAAGATTGCTCCCACGCCTTCGGCATCATATTTTGCGCCAGGTTCGGTAATTACCTCGATGCGTTTGATCATTGATGCGGGAATTGCCGATAATACCTCCTTGGGGTTACTTGAAAAAGAGGTGTTGGGACGACCATTTTTATATACTTTGAAATTACTAGAACCTTTAATGCTTATGTTGTTTTGTGCATCAACACTAACCATTGGCACTTTGCGAAGCATCTCAATGATTGTGGCAGTCTTTGAGTCGGCATCGGCTTGCACATCATAACCTATGCGGTCGATATCTTTGGTAACGAGAGGACGTTGTGCCATTACGGTCACCTCTCCAAGCATCTCTGCATTGTCTTTGATAATCAAAGTCCCCATATCGGCAATGGGTTTTGATGCGTTGATTGAAAAGTTTTGAGTTAATTCACTCTTTCCAGTAGAATGAATTTTGAGTAGGTAGTTACCCTCGTTTTTTAGTGTTTGAGAGAAAGCACCCTTTTCATCAGTAACACCCATAAGAATAGGCTTGATTGAATCGGTGGTACTAAATATTCTAATAGTGGCATACATTTCCCCTTCGCCAAGAGAATCGACAATAACCCCTTTTACTTGATAATCTGAAGCAAGAGCTTTCGTTGAAATAATCAAGCATAAAAATATGAATAACGATTTTATTAGTTTCATTTAGAGATTAAATTCAAAAATTGATTGATGTTTATTGTTGTTATTATCGCGATTTATCCATTAGACGCATAATGTGATAACTTTGTTGCAAGTGTATGAAGTTTTTTATAAATGATTGTTGCAACAAAGTTATAACTAATTAGTTGAAAAATTACCCCCCCCAGTTATTTAACACTAATTAACTAGATGATAATGAGGGATAAGTAAAATGAGAATAATGCAAAACGCTTCTTATAAAAAGCAGAAAGAGGAAATTTTTAATTTTTCCTCTTTCATTCTCTGTTATTATTCTACGATGAAATATCTTGCTTTGGGGTGGGAGATTATGAATCCTGTTGTGGAGGCTGTGGGATAGAGTGCTCCATTTTCAGTGAGTGAGATACCCAGCTCGGCATAATTTAGCACTTTATCGGCAAGGAACACGAGTCGTTGGTCGGGCAATGAGGGGAATCCTATTGCTGGACGAATTCCTTTTGCTTCAAATCCCCAAAGCGACTCTTTTACGTTGTGATACATTGCTTCGGTTGCGGCTTCGGCAAGTCGATCGGCAAGAGATTGATATAGCAATGCCTTATACTCGTCGCCGTTGGTGCGATATTTTTCTATAATTTCTTGCATTTTTACTCCAACTGTTACTGTAAATGCACCGATGCAATCGTTTAGTTCGCCATTTGCGTCAATGGGGACAATGAAATCAGATAGAGCCAATAAAGGAGCTTCGCCTTGTAATTGTCGTGGGGTTGGGAGGGTGAATTTCGCTCCATTGTGGCTATAAATAATTTCTTCATTACAACCACCAGCAGGCATTAATACAACGCGTGCCGAAAGATTTAATGCAATGCTCTTATCAAGGAAGTCAAGTGCACGGTTTGCCTCTTTGTAAAGTTGCATTGCTTCTGAGGCTTTTGCACGATGTTCTTGTGGTACGTTTGCCAACCATTGTGCACGGCAATGGTCGCAACCATTTATTGTGGCAATCTCTGCCAATGAGGCATCGAGTTTCCATACGGCAAAGAATGCTCTCCAATTAATTAAATGTCGTATATCGCCGATGTTAAATGATAAATCATGCAACCCAAAGTTGGTAGGAATTGATGGTTGATAATCGCTGTCGCACACAAAACGATGTTTGCGAGCCTCTTCAACGGTCAATTTAGGTTGTGAAAGAGAGTGTTGTTGACGCAACTCCTCTTGTCGGGTATAATGGTTGTTGATATACTCTTTGGCGCTTACTGGATTTGTGAGTGATTCAATTTCGGTGGGAATTGTCGCTGCATCTTTGATGTATATTACTGGTCCACTATAGCAAGGCGCAATCTTTACTGCAGTGTGCAATTCAGATGCAGTAGCGCCACCAATGAGTAGGGGGATAGCTAATCCATTTTGCTCCATGAGTTGTGCAACTCGGCACATTTCATCAAGCGAAGGCGTAATCAATCCACTTAATCCAATGAAGTCGGCATTACATTCAACAGTTTTAGTAATAATATCTTCAGCAGTAACCATGACACCCATGTCGATGACCTCATAACCATTGCATGAAAGAATAACTGCAACAATATTTTTGCCGATGTCGTGCACGTCGCCTTTAACTGTGGCAAGAACAATCTTTTTGGAATCGAGAGTTGAGGATTGAGAATTATGAGAGTTTTCCTCTTTTCTCCTTCCTTTTTCTTTTTCAATGATTGGGGTGAGGATATCTACGGCACATTTCATTGTTTGCGCACTTTTTACGACTTGAGGAAGGAATAGTTTCCCTTCGCCGAATAATTTGCCTACAGTGTTCATCGCAGGCATCAATGCGTTGTTGATAACATTGAGCGCATTCCCTTCAATAGATAGAACGGCTTGGAGATGTTGCTCCATGGCATCAGTATTGCCACGAAGAATCATGCGTTCAATATGTTGGTGAGGGGATAACGATTCGGTAGAAACGTTTGCAGTTTGAGTCTTTTCGCCTACTTTCTCCTCTTTTATGCGTTGAGCAATCTCGATTAGTCGGGTAGTTGCTTCGTTGTCGCGATTGAAAAGTACATCTTCGATAGCAACTTTCACATCTTGAGGTATCTCATCAACTGGCATCAATGTGGCAGCGTTGACAATTGCCATATCCATGCCTACTTTTATGGCGTGATAGAGGAATAGGGCATGCATTGCTTCGCGAATGTAGTTATTGCCACGGAATGAGAATGATAGGTTGCTTACACCGCCACTCACTTTTGCTCCAGGTAGATTTTGCTTAATCCATTCGGTTGCGCGAATGAAATCGAGAGCATAACTATTGTGTTGCTCGATTCCTGTTGCTACTGCCAATATATTGGGGTCGAAAATAATGTCGCATGCGGGGAATTTGATCTTTGTTGTAAGGATTTCGTAAGCACGACGGCATATTTCGATGCGTCGGTCAAAGGTGTCGGCTTGTCCCTTTTCGTCAAAAGTCATAACAACTACTGCTGCCCCCATTTCGCGAATGTGGCGTGCTTTAGATATGAATGTATCTTCTCCCTCTTTGAGGCTAATAGAATTGACGATAGCTTTGCCTTGTACGAGTTTGAGTGCAGATGTTATTACCTCCCATTTTGAGGAGTCAATCATAAATGGCACACGAGCCGTTTGGGGTTCTTCGCCAAGTTTGGTTATGAACTGAGCCATCTCTTTTTCGGCATCGAGCATGGCGTCGTCCATATTTATGTCAATTATTTGCGCTCCGGCTTCAACTTGTGAGCAAGCGATTTGCAAAGCTTCAGAGATATTTCCTTCGTTGATAAGACGTAAGAATTTGCGGCTACCAGCTACATTACATCTTTCTCCTACATTTACAAAATTACGTTCGGGACTAATTTCGTATGCTTCGAGTCCAGAAAGAACGCATTTTGAATTTTGAATTGAGAGTTGAGAATTGAGAGTATTCTTCTCATCACATTTTGTGTTTTCCTCTCCAATGAGATTTGCAATTGCACGGATATGCTCGGGAGTAGTGCCACAACATCCACCTATTATATTAACCAATCCTCTTTCTATTAGAGGTTTGATTTTTGAAGCCATAGTTTCGGGCGTTTCATCATATTCCCCCATTTCGTTGGGCAGACCTGCATTGGCATGCATGCTCACGGCAAAGGGAATGGATTGTAATGTCTCAATGTATGGAGTCATAGTATCGGCACCAAATCCACAGTTAAGACCAATTGATAATGGCTCGCAGTGAGATATTGAAGCAACAAATGCTTCGAGAGTTTGCCCTGAAAGAGTGCGACCAGTTTCGGTGAGTGTGGCAGAAATCATTAATGGCACTCTTACTCCTTCTATCTCCATTGCTCGGCGTGCTGCATACGTTGCCGCTTTTGCGTTGAGGGTGTCGAATATTGTTTCGATGAGAAGTGCGTCCACGCCACCTTTTATCAATGCTCGCATTTGTAAGATATATGTGTCAACAAGTGTGTCCCACGAGATATTTTCCTCGAGAGTGCTTGCCATTGATAGCGATTTACTTGTAGGGCCTACACTTCCTGCAACCCAACATTTCTTGTTGGGGTTAACACTCAAGTATTCATCGGCTGCTTCGCGTGCCACTTTTGCTGCTGCGAGGTTGATTGTTTCAACTTCGTTTTCGAGGGCGTAGTCGGCGAGTGAAAATGAGTTGGCATTGAATGAATTGGTTTCAATGATTGAGGCTCCTGCGTTGAGGTAGTCGAGATGTATCTCTTTTATGATATTGGGTGCTGTAATACAAAGAATATCGTTACATCCTTTGAGGTTGCATTGCCATGATGAGAATTGATTACCACGAAAATCGTTCTCAGAAAGATTGTATTTCTGGATCATTGTTCCCATAGCACCATCAAGTACTACAATGTTGTTGTTTACCTCATTAATTAGTGAAGCTGAACTTGCTTTGTATTTTAACTCTTCGATGTGTATCATGTGTGGAATTATTCTTTATACAAAGATAGTGCAGGGGTATGGAATTATAAAATTTAGAGGCAATAAAAAACGGCACTCTCGAATGAGAATGCCGTTTGAGTTATGGTTTATAACCGATTGATTACTTACCAGCGAGTTTTTCCTTAAGAGCTGCAAGTTCTTCGAGGTCACCAAGAGTGGTTTTTTCGATTGCAGGAGCAGCAACTTCTTCAGCTGCAGCTTTCTTAGGAGCACGTTTAGTAGCTTTTTTAGCTTCAGCTTTTTCAGCAGCTTTAGCTTCATCTTCGAAGATGCGGCTGTGAGAAAGGATGATGCGTTTAGATTCTTTGTTGAATTCGATAACTTTGAAGTTAAGTTTTTCTTCAACTACAGCGTTAGAACCGTCTTCTTTAACGAGGTGTTTAGGAGTTGCGAAACCTTCAACGCCATAAGGAAGAGCGATTACAGCACCTTTGTCGAGCAATTCAACGATAGTACCTTCGTGGATGCTACCAAGAGTGAATACTGTTTCGAATACGTCCCAAGGATTTTCTTCGAGTTGTTTGTGACCGAGGCTCAAGCGACGGTTTTCTTTGTCGATTTCGAGAACTTGAACTTGGATATCAGAACCGATTTGAGTGAATTCAGATGGGTGTTTGATTTTCTTAGTCCAAGAGAGGTCGCTGATGTGGATAAGACCGTCAACGCCTTCTTCGATTTCAACGAATACACCGAAGTTAGTGAAGTTACGCACTTTTGCAGTGTGTTGGCTTGCAACTGGATATTTAGCTTCGATGTTTTCCCATGGATCGTTTTTGAGTTGTTTGATACCAAGAGACATTTTGCGTTCGTCGCGATCAAGAGTGAGGACAGCAGCTTCGATTTCGTCACCAACTTTCATGAAGTCTTGAGCTGAACGGAGGTGTTGTGACCAAGACATTTCAGAAACGTGGATAAGACCTTCAACGCCAGGAGCGATTTCGATGAATGCGCCGTAGTCAGTCATAACGACTACTTTACCTTGAACTTTGTCACCTACTTTGAGGTCAGCGTTGAGAGCATCCCATGGATGTGGTTGAAGTTGTTTAAGACCGAGAGCAATGCGTTTCTTTTCGTCATCGAAGTCGAGGATAACAACATTGATCTTTTCGTCGAGAGTAACAACTTCTTCTGGGTGATTTACGCGGCCCCAAGAGAGGTCAGTGATGTGGATAAGACCATCTACGCCACCGAGGTCGATGAATACACCGTAAGAAGTGATGTTCTTAACAGTACCTTCAAGAACTTGACCTTTTTCGAGTTTAGAGATGATGTCGCGTTTTTGTTGTTCGAGTTCAGCTTCGATAAGAGCTTTGTGTGAAACAACAACGTTTTTGAATTCTTGGTTGATTTTAACAACTTTGAATTCCATAGTCTTACCAACGAAGATATCATAATCGCGGATAGGTTTAACATCGATTTGTGAACCTGGAAGGAACGCTTCGATGCCAAATACATCAACAATCATACCACCCTTAGTGCGGCATTTGATGTAACCCTTGATGATTTCGTTGTTTTCGAGAGCTTCGTTAACACGATCCCAAGAACGTGATGCACGAGCTTTTTTGTGTGAAAGGATAAGTTGACCTTTCTTGTCTTCCTGATTTTCGATGAATACTTCAACTACGTCACCAACTTTGATTTCTGGGTTGTAGCGGAATTCGTTAACAGGAATGATACCGTCGCTCTTGTAGCCGATGTTAACCACTGCTTCACGTTTGTTAAGTGAGATGATGGTACCTTCGATTACATCTTTGTCTTTAACGGTGTTAAGAGATTCATCGTAAGTTTTGATAAGTTCCTCACGTGATTTCTCTCCAAAAGTTTCGCCTTTTTCGTAGGCGCTCCAATCGAAATCTTCGATTGGTGAATTTTTCAATTCAGTCATTTAAATAGGTTAATAAATAGGTTAATAAATCAATCATTGAGGCACACAACGCCCCAATTAGCGTGCAAAGTTAAGTATAATTTTCTATATAACAATGTTTTTGATGCTATTTTTTTGAATGAATTTGTTTTGCAATTAGGCTTGTTTCTTATACGTTAATGCTGCCAATATGTTGAATATTGTGGCAAAAATGCCTAATGCAAGGTAGTTGTGCCATAAATCCATAAAGGTAGAGCCCTTCAAATATACCGATCGTAGAATCTCTACAAAGTAGCGAGGTGGAAGTATTCCAGTGAATTTTTGAGCCCAATTTGGCATTGAGTCAATGGGGGTTAAAAGTCCACTCATCAACATGAATATCATTACAAAGAAGAACATTACAAACATTGTTTGTTGCATAGTTTCTGAGAAATTGGCAATAGTGAGACTGAACCCTGAAATTGTGAGAATAAAGCATGCTGCTCCGAAGTAAATTAGCCCAATAGAACCAACGGGATATAGACCATAAACTACACGCGCAACAATCATTGCAATTGTAAGCACAAACAATCCTATTAGCCAGTAAGGTATCAGTTTTGAAAGAATAAAAGTCATGCGACTGACAGGTGTTACATTGATTTGTTCAATTGTGCCACTCTCCTTTTCGCCAACAATACTCAATGCTGGAAGAAATCCACAGATGAGAATAAAAAGTATAATCATCAGTGCGGGTATCATATAGTGGCGATAATTTAATGTGGGATTAAAGCGATTTTGAACGGTAACCAATTCCGATAATTGAGTTGGGCTTTTTTCGTTTTTGAGTTCTTGTAGTGCCCGAGCTATTGTTTGAACTAAATATTGGGAACCCAACGATCCCTTTGTTGCATTTACGGCATTGGCTGTGATGTTTATCTTTTCGGGAGTTGATACAATCATATCTCTTTCAAAGTTGTTGGGTATCTGTACAATAATATCTACAGTGCCATTTTCTAATGCATCCATTGCAACAATGTATTGTTCGGTAGTCCCAACTAATGATAGGTATTCCGACGCTTCAATATGTGAAATTATGCGATTGGAGGTTGTTGAGTGATCAAGGTCAACAACTGCAATATTGACATTGCGCACGTCCATGGTCATAACGAGTGGCATAATTAGCATTATTATTATGGGGAAGCCAATTATCATTTTGGGCAGAAACGAGTTGCGCCGAATTAATAAAAATTCCTTTTGAAATAGTACGATAAATCGTCTCATCGTTATTCTAATTTGTCGTTAAACTTTTTGAGAGATACAACTAAAAGCATTATAGTCATGCCGAGAAGTATTATGCATTCTTTCCAAACAGCCAATATAGATACTCCTTGAATCATTAATTTACGAGTAGCATCAATATACCATCGGGCAGGAACTATATTTGAAACTACTTGAAAGAATTTTGGTAGATTCTCTATTGGGAAAAGTAACCCTGAAAACATCAATATAGGCATCATTAATACTACTGCCGATATAAGCAAAGCAGCAACTTGAGTGCTAGTTATTGTCGAAATAAATAATCCAAGTGACAGAGATAATGCAAGATATATAAGTGAAATAGTAACAATGCCTCCTATACCTCCGCTCATAGGAACATCAAGGAGAAAATGGGCTAAAAGAAGTATGATAGTGAGAACAATGCATGAAATGACAAAATAGGGAATCATTTTGGCGAAAATGATTTTTACGGGACGCACTGGAGAAACGAGTAAAACTTCCATTGTACCAACCTCTTTTTCGCGCACTATTGATACCGATGTCATCATTGCACACACAAGAATAAATATAAATCCCATAAGTCCTGGCACAAAATTGTAGGCGCTTTTCATTTGTGGATTAAAAAGCATGCGGGTTTCAAACATTGATTGCTGTGAGGCTGTGCCTAATAATACACTTTGAAGGTAGGCAGTGGCGGCTCCTGCTGTATTGACATTAGAGGCATCTACTATAAGTTGAATGGCTGGGGTAGAGGGTAGCCCTTCCAAAATTTGTGCTACTCGCTTGTCATAGTCGGGAGTGAACATGACAACGGCTCCAACTTTTCCCGAACGTAGTTGAATATCTATTTCATCTTGATTAATATAACCTTTGAAAGTAAAATACTCGTTTGCCGCAAGACGATTGACAGCATCGGTTACCCCATCGGTTCTATTTGGGGCCACAATAGCAATATTTATGTTGTTAACTTCGGTAGATATGGCAAATCCAAAGAGAATCATCAGCACAATAGGGATAAACATCACAACAAGCATTGTGCGTTTGTCGCGCAAAATGTGTAATGATTCTTTTTTTACGAATGATAAAAAGTTGCGTTTCATGATATTATTCTCCTCTTTTCGCTCCACGAGCCAATGTTCGGAATACGTCATCCATTGTCATCGCATTGAATTTTTGTTTTAGATTAGTTGGGGTGTCGAGTGCTCGTATTTCTCCGTCAACCATTATTGAAACACGTGAACAATATTCGGCCTCATCCATATAGTGCGTCGTAACAAAAATGGTAGTTCCATTATTGGCTGTTTCATATATCATTTCCCAAAATTGACGGCGAGTAACAGGGTCAACCCCTCCTGTTGGTTCATCTAAAAATACCACCTCAGGATTATGGATTGTTGCAATAGAAAAAGATAATTTCTGTTTCCATCCAAGGGGTAGGGACTTGACTAATGTGTTGCGTTCGGAGTGGAGGTTTAGCCGTTCAAGAAGTTGTGTTGCTCGTTTAGTAGTCTCTTTTTTTGACAAACCATATATGCCAGCAAAAAGGTTGATATTTTCCGATACGGTTAATTCGTTATAAAGCGAAAACCGTTGGCTCATGTATCCAATGTGGCGTTTAATTTGCTCCCCTTCATGCATTATATCAAATCCTGCAACATTGCCACTCCCCGATGTTGGATAACTTAATCCACAAAGCATACGCATGGCAGAGGTTTTACCTGCTCCATTTGCTCCGAGAAATCCAAAAATTTCGCCTCTTTGCACATCAAAAGTTATGTGGTCAACAGCGGTGAAATTCCCAAAACGTTTGGTTAGATTGTGCACTGAAATTACTATATCGCTCATCGTTTCATTAGTTTTATAAACATATCCTCAATTGTTGGAGCAGTTGGGGTTATTGTGAGGTTCTTAAAGTCGCCTAATTCCTCTTTATAATGATTGAGGTCAAACTCTTCGTTTGTTACTAAGTGGTGTGATTCGCCAAATGGATAGCATTCTATGACGCCAGTCGCTTTGCGTGAAGCCTCTAATAGGTTAAACATATTGTCGGCATTTATTGCATACAAGTTTGAATCATATTTATTGACAATATCTTGAGGTGTATTGATGCCTAATATGTGTCCTTTGTCACATAGCGCTATGCGATCGCAGCGTGAAGCCTCGTCCATATAAGGAGTAGAAGCCAATATGGTTATACCTTTTGTCTTGAGTTCGGATAACATATCCCAAAATTCGCAACGCGACACTGCATCAACACCTGTGGTGGGCTCGTCTAAAAATAATACACTTGGGCGATGTATCAATGCGCAAGATAATGCTAATTTCTGTTTCATCCCGCCCGATAATTTCCCAGCTCTACGAGTGCGGAATGGTTCAATATGGCTGTAAATAGGTGCAATAAGATCATAAGACTCTTCTACTGTGACTCCAAACAAAGCCGCAAAGAAATTAAGATTTTCTTCAACTGTTAAATCGGGGTAGAGAGAGAATCTGCCTGGCATATATCCTACTCGAGAACGAATAGTGTGGTAGTCTTTAACAATGTCAAACCCATCAATTGTAGCGCTACCATTATCGGGATTGAGAAGCGTGGTGAGTAAGCGAAATAGGGTGGTTTTCCCTGCTCCGTCGGGTCCAATAAGTCCAAATAGTTCGCCACGTTCTACGGCAAACGTTACCGAATCCAGTGCTTTAGTTTTGCCAAAACTCTTGGATAGCGAGTTTATTTCAACTGCATACATGGATATTATAATTTTACTTCTCCAGCCAATCCTATTTTCAAACGGCCATCATTCTTAACGGCAATTTTCACTGCATATACTAAGTTGGCACGAGAATCTTTTGTTTGTATGGTTTTGGGAGTAAACTCGCTTTCTGAAGAAATCCAAATAATACGACCTATGTAATCGTATCGTTTATCGCTACCAAAGTCGGCAATAACAGTAACTTCATCTCCTAACTTGATGTTGGCTAATTGATCGGATGTAAAATAGGCTCGAAGGTATATGTTGTTGAGGTCGGCAATCTTTACAATTGGTTTGCCCATGGATGCCAACTCTCCAGCTTCGGCATATTTAACTAATATTGTTCCGTTAATTGGTGACGTAATAAAATGTTTTGCGATGCGGTCATCGATAGCCGATAATTGAGCTTCAAGGGCTACAGCATTGTCGTCGATAGTTGCATTGTTTTTGTTTAGTGTAGAGAGTGTAGCTGATAATTGGCTTTCTAGAATTTGTATTTGAGCATCAATATCCTCTTTTTGTTTCTGCGTCCCTGCACCATCGCTGAGCATATTTTCTATGCGTTTTTGCTCATTTTTTTGTTTTGCTATTTGCTCTTTGAGTGACGCAACTTGAATTTTTGTGTCGGGACGAGAATTTAAAAGTGCTGATAGTTGTGCTAAAAGTTGTTTACGTTGTAAATGTAGTTGCATGCTATCAATATTGCATATTGATTGGCCTACTTTTATTGAATCACCCTCTGCTACGTTGAATGAAAGTATACACCCGCTTGCTTCAGATGATACAATAACTTCGGGCGCTTCAAATGTGCCTTGTGCATCAAATTCTGTTTCATTGCCACACGATACGAAAAGCATTGCTATGGCGATATAAATAATACGTTTCATAATGCTATTGATTTAATGTTGTTTTGAGTCTATATTGAGTTTGTAATAATTCCAATTCATGGATGTTTTGGTTGAGCAATGCCGAAGTTTCATCAGCGATTTTTGCTAATAAATCTGTTGCATCTATTGTGCCGTTTTCAAATTTTGATTCGGCGGCAATTCTTATCGAATGTCTTAGTTCTACGATTCTTTTATCGTTGGTTATTGCTTTGCGTAATCTAATAATTTCTCCATCATCTTGAGTGGTTTGCATCTGGGTATTAAAGAGAAATACATTGCGTTGAACAGCAATTTGTTGTTGTGCTAAATCCAATTTCTTAAGGTCGTTTTCTTTGGTGTAAAAAGCTCCGATATTCCATGATACTCGTAGCCCTGCAATCGCATTTGGAGTCCACGCCGATGAGGTCATACTCTTAAACATGTCAAGACCTGGGTAGCCGTAGTATGCTTGCGCAAAGGCGCTAATACGTGGCATGATTGAGGAGTTTATCGCTTTCCGTTGGGCTTCAATTTTGTTTGTTTGTGCATCAAATAACGCTAACTCTGGTCGCAACGATACTCTAGCAGTGATTTCAGGCATAGCGGGGCGTTCTAATTTGTTGTCTGAAATTTGTTGTCCAATAAATAATTCTAACATGCGACGGTAACAATCTCTCGAAACTTTTATCTGTTCGAGTGTTTGTTGAGCTGTTAATAGCTCTGCTTCAATTGCATCTACGTCACTTTGTATTGCAACTCCGTTTTTAACGTATGTTTGCATTCGAGCGAGGTTGCTCTCTAAAATTTTAATTAAAGAATTGGTTTGTTCTACACGTTCATCAAGTAACAAAATGCCAAAATAAATATTGTCAATTCGTGAATTGAGGTCATATAGTGAAACATCTGTACGAGTGCGTTGCTCAATTGCTTCGGCTTTGGCAATAGCTTTGGTTGCTTTGGATTGTCCTCCATCCCAAATGTTTTGCGACACATCAACACCTATTTTGTATTGATCTTTGCGTATCCCTGTCATATCTACCCCATTAGTAGTGAGCATTCCTTGTAATGCTTCAGGATATGTAACAGTAGCTGACTGGTATGTGGCTTGTCCTGATAGCGCTATTTGGGGAAGCCACGCCTTTGCTGCGTTAGATAAATTATATTGTTCGGTTTGTGAAATAAGATTGTATTGTTTTATTTCAGGATAGTGTTCTCGAGCCAATTGTCGGCATTCCTCAAGTGTTTGGGCTTTTATCCCTATAGATATTAGCACAAACATTATTATAAATGTGATTTGTTTCATGGTTACTGTTTTTTTAGTCTTCGCATTATTGTTTCAATATTTTCAGCTTTACGTTGTTCCAAAAACGAGTCTTGGTTATCTAATAAATCACCCATCATGCGTTTTGCAAATGGAAGAGCAACGAATGGAAATATGTTGAGTGATACAATGCTCATAAATAACATCCTTGCATCAATCCATTCAATATTGCCTTGTTGTGATTGTTCGTCAATTTCGATTTGAACTTTAGAAAATATTTCCTTAGCACTTGTTTCTAGTTTGTTTTGCATCATATTGTAACGTTCGGGGCGCGATACGATTTCGTTTAGAAAGAAGTGAGGCAAGAGGGGATTACTTGCTACAATGTCGAAATGAGAAGATATGCTAACTTTTAATCGGTCTAAAAATGGCATATCTGCTTTGCCCAATGACGAAAACATAGTTGCTATAATAAGTGATACATTTTTGTCGATTACGCGTTCAAATAGTTGTTCTTTAGTGCGATAATAGTAGTGTAGCATTGCATGTGTAACGCCCGCACGTTTGGCAATTGATGTTGTTCTTGCTCCATCAAATCCCTTTATGAAAAACTCTTGCTCGGCCGATTCGAGAATTAATTGTTCTTTGCTAACTTTGTCTTGCATGGTCATAATCATTAAGTTATGGGATATTAACAATGATGTTTAATAATTTTGTTAACGCAAATGTACGTAAAATATTTTTTCCGTACAATAAATTTCAAAAATATTTTACAAAATGATTAGCGCCCTATGGTTTTATCTAAAAAGAATTGTGGTTACGCTTTCTTGGCCGAGGTAGTAAAGACGTGCGCGAATTTCGGTTGCATCGGTGTTAATCGGTCCGGTATAAATAGGCGATTTGAGTGATGGTTCGCTTCCATCGAGGGTGTAACGTATTACAGCATCGGAATAGGGCGAGTTCATTTTTATCATTCCGTCTTCGGTGACGATGCCTGGTTGGCGAAGGTGGAAATTCCATCCACGTAATGCCAAACGTGGCAACTCTTTATTGCTGATAATGCTATTGAATTTGGCTGGGGTATATGTCTCACTATTATTCCATGCACGTTCGGCAAGTCCGAGCATTTTAGGCAATAAGAATGATTGAAGTTGAGGGAATGAGCGCATTGTTTCGGCAAAAACATGTCCACTGATACCTACGATGCGACCTTTGGTTGTAGAGTCGGTGGGGCATAGTTGAGCAGGGTAACCAGCAAGAGAATTGAATTCATCTACAGTGCCACCCCAATTTAATCCCTTTTCCAATGGATGATAGTTATACATCATATCGAGGTAGAAATGGTTTACATTGCTCAATATGATTGGATATCCAGCGTTAACCGCTTCACGAGTCACACCTCCATGACCATGTGAGGGGAGTGTACTCCAACAGTTTACACCACCAATTAGTGGAGATATTTCAGCGTTGTATTCATCGGTATGACCTACGGCAATTTCTTGCCAACCATTCATTTTTACTCCTCGTTGAGAAAGAATTTTGGCTAATTGACGCACGAAATATGCGTGTAATCCTTTTTCTCCACCAAGATTTTGCTCTTTAATGAGGGTGGTTGCTGCAGGCGAACCATTCCATGCACCACGAGGCACTTCGTCGCCACCGATATGTATTGCAGTAAGCGGTGCACCTGCTTCACGATACATTGCGATGATTTCGTCAATAACTTTTTCCATGAATTTATATGGACCAGGCATTGCTGGATTCATCACGTTGTCGTGAAATGCTTGTGCAGAGGTGTAACGAGAGGTGTCGCCATCTTCTATGAGTCGATATGATGCATCGCCAGTGTTGCGATAGCGTGTTTCCATTGATTTTATTGCTGCACGAGCGTGTCCAGGCGATTCGATTTCGGGCACTACGTTGATGCCATATTCGTTGCAATAACGTAGGAATTCAATGAATTCACCACGAGAGATGTAGCCGTTGGCAGTCCCTTCAGCGGTGTTAGGGTCGCCATTGCCAGCGAATATTTGCACAAGATGATTTTTTTCATCAAGGGTGTAACCTCGGCGAGAACCTACCGAAGTGAGTTCGGGTAATCCAGGTATTTCTAATCGCCATGCCTCATCGTCGCAGAAGTGGAAATGGAGGGTATTGAGGCGATAACGAGCAAGCATTTGAACAACTGTTTGCAAGTCGCTTACACGTTGAAAATTGCGAGCAATATCAATCATTACAGCACGATAGGGGAGGTCGGGATAATCCTCAATTACGGCACAAGGAAGTGGAGTGCCATCGCCTGGAATGTAATTGTGAGTTGAGAGAACGCGATTAGCAATTTTTAATGCGTTATCCGAGGCATATTCAATCAACACACTATCAGTAGCGATTGTGATACGATAAAATTCGGGATTTTCATGGGTGATGGGCAGTGATTTCACTTCGCCATCTCCTTTATAATATCCTCCAAGGAGTTTTACGCTTTTGAACGATGGAATAACATCATACACACTAATCGTATCATTGCAAGTGAGCGATTCGTTGAATCGATATATGCCATCGCCATAAGGCATGCGGTCCTTACCTTCAAGACACCATTGCTTAGGTTGCTCAAGAATTGAACGGCGAGAATATTTCACGCTTGATGTAAGTCCACGAGAATCAACGGTGTGAAAACCATCGGGGGCATAACAAATTGCTGCAAGGGTGCCTTTTACGCGTATGTCAATCACTACACTATCGGCATTAGTGCCAAATTGAGGTGAAGTGACATAGTAATAACCAGGTATGATTTCTACTACAGAGTCGGTACTGTTGAGAGGTTTCATTTGACGTGCAAATTGATTGAAGCATAGTCGATTGATTTTTGCAATATCCCCTTTAACAGTAAATCGTTGAATGTAATATGCAGTGTTTGATGCATCTTTGTAGTTGCCAAGATTTTCCCAAGTAACCGATGTCTTAGCAGCGGCAACAATTGATAGCATAAGGAAAAGTAGACCAAAAATTTTCTTCATGGTAATGCTTGAATATTGTTTTTTCTATTTAATCACTTTTGAAACAATGTCATAAAGATTTGCACAACCATTTTGTAGCAAATCAAGGACAAGTTCAAATCCCTCAGCCCCTTCATAATAAGGGTCGGGGATATAATCATAACGTAATGACATATTGATAAATTTTGCCATAGGTATGATTTTTGTCTCATGTTCGGTTGTAGGGGCGATGCGACGCAGATTTGATTCATTGCTTGCGTCCATAGGGATAATGAGATCAAAGTCGTCAAAATCGGCAATGCGCACTTGTCGGCAGATGTGGTTGAGTTCTAATCCACGGCGGCGAGCGTGAATACGCATACGACTATCGGGAAGGTCTCCTACATGATAGCCGCCAGTGCCAGCCGAGTCAATTTCCCAACGTGCGTCATCGTTGTGCTCCTCAATAATGGCGTGCATAATGCCATCAGCTGCTGGTGAACGGCATATATTTCCAAGGCACACAAATAATACTCTTGCTTTCTCTTTTCCATTTAAGCGACTAATCGCCTCAATCGATTCTATATTATTCATAGATAATATTATTCTTATTTATATCACAAAGATAATCATTTTATCGTCGCAAAAAATAGTAATTATATCTTTTAGCTTATTTATTCAATTATAATTTGTATTTTTACGTAAAATTTGACACTAACATAACAATCTTATGATAACAGGCGAAATCAAGAATCGTATTGACTCTATATGGGACACCTTTTGGACAGGAGGTATTACCAATTCTATAACTATCCTTGAACAGATGACCTATCTGTTCTTTATGAAGATGCTCGATGATGCTCAGCGCACCAAAGAAGCAAGTGCTAACGCTTGGGGCACTGCATTGAAAGACCCTACTTTCAAGGAAGGTATGTGGCATAACCCCGACACTGACAAAGATGTGCCTTATGAGCAACTTCGTTGGAGTGTGTTTCGCAATATGGAGGCAGAGGCGATGTACCGCACTATCAGCAAGGATGTGTTTGTCTTTATCAAGAATCTTGGTGAAGGTAAAGAGAGTGCATATAGTCGTTTTATGGCAAATGCTTCGTTCTTGATTCAGGCACCACGCACATTGACAAAGATTGTTGAGGGCATCAATGACCTCGATATGAACAATCGTGATACTATGGGTGATGTATATGAGTATGTGTTGGGTAAGATGGCAGCATCGGGTAATAATGGTCAGTTCCGTACTCCAAGACACATTATCCGTATGATGGTAGAACTGATGAAACCAACATTGAAGGACACCATCTGCGACCCTGCTATGGGTTCAGCGGGTTTTATCGTGGAGAGTGCAAAGTATATCCAACAACACTATAAGAGTGAACTTCTCAAGAAAGAGAATTCCGACCACTACAAGAATGGTTTGCTTCATGGTTTTGATACCGATGCCACAATGTTGCGTATTGGTGCAATGAACCTGATGCTTCACGGAGTAGATAACCCTGATATTGCCTATCGTGATAGTCTTTCGACCGACAACACCGATGAGAACCGATATTCTCTTTGTCTTGCAAATCCTCCATTTACAGGTAGTCTTGACAATGAGGCAGTGAGCAAGTCTTTGCTTGCAATCACCAAGACCAAGAAAACTGAGTTGTTGTTCCTTGCTCTGTTTGTGCGTATGTTGCAGACAGGTGGTAGATGTGCAAGTATCGTTCCTGATGGGGTGTTGTTTGGGAATAGTACAGGACACAAGTCTATCCGTAAGGAATTGATTGACAACCATCGTTTGGAAGCAGTTATCTCAATGTCATCGGGAGTGTTCCAACCATATTCGGGCGTGAGTACCGCAATCTTGATTTTCACCAAGACCAATGCAGGAGGAACCGACAAGGTGTGGTTCTACGATATGAAAGCAGATGGTTATTCTCTTGACCAAAAGCGCAATGAGGTTGCTGAAAGTGATATTCCCGACATTGTTGCTCGTTTCCATAACCTCGCAGCAGAAGAGGAACGCACCCGTAAGGAGCAATCATTCCTCGTGCCTGTCGATGAAATTCGTGAGAAGGGATATGACCTCTCAATCAACAAGTATAAGGAGGTAGAGCGTGAAGTGGTAACATATGATGCCCCTGAGGTGATAATGGAACGCATCGAACAATTGGAAAATGAAATCCAAAGTGCATTAAATGAATTGAAGAAAATGTTGTAATATGGAACAAAGATTGTGTGTTTTACTAAAACAATTAGTTGCCTTACCCAAAGAAAATGAGTGGGTTGAATTTAAACATAATTTTCACACTGAAGATGAAATCGGAGAACGGATTTCGGCAATTGCCAATTCTGCTTGTATCGATAATAGGGCTTATGGATATCTTATTTTTGGGGTAGATGATGAATCGCATGAAATATTAGGCACTACATTTAAACCATCACAAAAGAAAATTGGGAATAATGAGTTAGAAAATTGGTTAATTCAAAACTTAACTCCACGCATTGACTTTCGTATTTATGAATTTAAGTGTGATGGAAAAGATATTTCTTTGTTTGAAATTCCAGCAGCAGAAAATGAACCTGTAGACTATAAGAAGGTTCCATATATACGAGTTGGTAGCATTACGAGAAAACTAAGCGACTTCCCAAGTAAAGAGAGAAAAATTTGGAATAATATTAAATATAACTTTGAGACATATACAGCTATTGATGGTTGTAGTTCGGCAGATATAATAAGATTATTGGACACCCAGTCTTATTTTGACATGTTGGGATTACCATATCCTACAAATCAAGATGGGGTAATTGAGAGATTGATAATAGATGGGCTTGTAATAAAAAAAGAGGGAAGTTATTCCATTACTAATCTTGGAGGAATTTTATTTGCAAAAAATCTTCACGATTTCAAATCATTGGAACGTAAAATAGTTAGAGTTGTTCAATATTCTGGAAACAATAAGATTAAAACTATTTTAGATGAAGAATTTACACAGGGTTATGCTGTTGGTTTTACTTCATTAGTTAAATTTATTAATGATTTACTTCCAAGAAATGAAGTAATCGGTGATTCTCTTCGTGAAGAGGTTAGAATGTATCCTCAATTGGCAATTCGTGAATTAGTAGCCAATAGTATTATTCATCAAGATTTTAGCGTATCGGGGACTGCTACATTGATAGAAATTTATAACGATAGAATTGAGTTTTCCAACCCTGGTAAACCTCTTATTGATCCTATTCGTTTTATTGATGAATATCGCTCTCGAAATGAGAAGTTAGCATCGTTAATGCGAAGGATGAAGGTATGTGAAGAGAAAGGCAGTGGAATAGATAAGGTTATTTTTCAATGTGAATTTTATCAATTGCCAGCTCCTTATTTCGTCTCTTCTGACGTTCATACTAAGGTTATATTATATGCATATAAACAACTGCGTGAAATGGATAGAAATGATAAAATTAGAGCAGTTTATCAACATGCATGCTTAAAATGGGTGTCAAATGATTTTATGTCGAATCAGTCATTACGTGAACGATTTAATATAGATGATAAAAACTACTCTATGGCATCAAGATTAATTAAAGACGCTTTATTGGCAGGAGTTATTAAAGAGGTGGATACCGACAATAAATCTAAGAAATATAAACGATATCTTCCATATTGGGCATAATCTTATGTGACTGTTATGTGATTATTATCCAAATTTGGAGCAAGGTAAAATACACATTTCTTTGATTATTAGAACATTTGCAATGTAAATCTTATGTGACTGTTATGTGATTATTAATAATGGAAGACTAATAGATATGCTCAAAAAAACGCAATTTTTGAGCACGAAGGACAGATAGAGTAAAAAATGGACTACGAAACGGAAATACTACTAAACAAATTTATTGAGTTTATAGCTGACCCTGCTTGGTGGGGAGTGATTTTGTCTGCAATAAGTACTGTTGCGGTAATAGTAATTGCGGTTGTACAAATAAAACTACAAAAACGCCAAACAAAGGTTCAAGAGTATGATGTGAATAGTAAATTATATAAACTAATAAAGGATGTTGATTTTCAAATAGATTTGTTTATATTCAGAGTGTTTACATATTATATCCCAGAACGCAATTCTATAAAAGAACCTTTTTCAAAGGAAATCTTAGAAATATCGGAACTCTTCGATGAGTTTAATAAGAATTATGCAGATTTAGAGCTTAAATACCCATCTGAAAAATCAACACTTGAAGAGTATAGGAATGTATTGATATATATGGTGACAACACTCAAATTATTCTACATGATAGTATCTATAGAAAAGAAAAACAATCAAGATGTAACCATTGATGATTCGCTTTCTGTAGAATGTTTGCTGAATGGAGAGAAAAAACAAATGGAGACACTATTATCTATCATTCCAAATGATTTTTACAAACCATTAGCAACCGAACAAATAAATAGTTTTATGAAGCGTAAAACAAAACTTATGAAGCGGAAATTTGTAGACAAAATTGCAGAACGCTGTAATCTAAATTAAAGAAATGAAACAAGGTTGGGAAATAAAGAAACTCGGGGAGTGTTTTGAATACATTAAGAATGGTGCCAACATCAAGCAGGAGCGAGGTGCAGGAGGAATCCCTATTACTCGTATAGAAACATTGTCTGGTGGCGTTTTTAATAGAGATAGGCTTGGATATGCTGATATTGAGACCATAGACAACTACCAATCTTATGTGATGGAATCAGGTGATTTATTGTTATCACACATCAATAGTAAAGCATATATTGGTCGTGTAGTAGTGTACGAAAAAGATGGGGATGAGACAATTATTCACGGAATGAATTTATTAAGGCTAAAAGTGACTTCCGAAATTATTAGTCCATTTTACTTTTACCACTATTCACAAACACACAAATTCAAAAGTCAAATTGCCAATAGACGAAAGGATGCAGTAAATCAGTCAAGCATATCAGTTACAGATCTTAAAACTATTGATGTGCCTATCCCTCCACTTGCTGAGCAAGAAAAGATTGTGGCGGAGTTGGATTGTTTGAGTGGGGTGATTGAGAAGAAGAAACAGCAGTTGAAAGAACTTGATGCCCTTGCTGAGTCAATCTTCTACACTATGTTTGGCGACCCTATTACGAATGAAAAGGGATGGGAGGAAGTTCTCTTAAAAAATGCAGCAGTGCTAAAAGCAGGAAAATCAATAAAAGCAAACGAACTTTCAGGAATCCCTAATGAAGGACTATTTCCATGCTATGGGGGTAATGGGATACGAGGGTATATAAATAAAAAATCTCACAACGGGTCTTTTCCCATTATTGGCAGACAAGGTGCATTATGTGGAAATGTAGTGTTCGCACAAGGAGAATTCTATGCAACAGAACACGCTGTTGTATGCAATAATATTATCGATGATATTAATCCTATGTGGATGTATTATACTTTGAGATTCAATAATCTTAATCGATTTGCACAAGGAGTCGCACAACCTGGCATATCGGTTAATATAATCAATGAAATGTCGCTAATATTTCCACCACTCGCTCTTCAACAAGAATTTGCAGATAAGATTGAAGCGATAGAGAAACAAAAAGAGTTGATTAAGCAATCAATCAAGGAAATAGAAGAGTTGTTTAACTCACGAATGGATTATTATTTTAACTAATACAACAATATGAAGAAACTATTTGCGGAATACTACGAATTAACAGAAGAGCGCATCAATGAGATATGGGATAATTCATTGATTGTGTTTGATACAAATGTATTATTGAACTTGTATCGTTATAACGATGATACTCGTGAAGAATTTATTAAGGTCATAAAATTCTACAAAGAGCGTTTGTGGATTCCATATCAGGTGGGATTGGAGTTTCATAGGCGCAGAGAAGAGATTCTGCGTAAAAATGCCAAAGCGTATAGTGTATTGGCAGAAAAACTATCAAAAGATTTGGTAGGAGCTATTAGCTCTTTGGAGGGTGAATATGCTCGCCATCCATATATCAGTATTAAAGATATAAAGAAGAAGGTGAAAAGATGTGCAGAATCAATAGCAAAATCATTAGAGAAGCAAGGGAGAGAGCATCCTGATTATTTAAGTGATGATAAAATTTTACAATCTGTTACAAATCTACTTGATGGACGTGTGGGAAATGATTTTGATGAAAAAGATTTGGAAGCATTATACAAAGAAGGTGAAAAACGATATGCCAATAAAATACCACCAGGATATTGTGATGAAAAGAATAAGAAAGAGAATGGGAAAAGAGGTTTGTATGGAGATTTGATAGTTTGGAAACAAACAATTCTCCATTGTAAAGAGCAGGCGAAAAGTGTAATCTTTATAACAGACGACCATAAACTCGATTGGTGGGATAAGAAAGAAGGCAAACACTCTCCACGAAAGGAGTTAATAAAAGAGTTCTCAGATAATACAGGACAAAGTATTTTGATATATGATAGTGGTCGGTTCTTGGATTATGCAAAACGCAATAAGGAATTGAAAGTAAGTCAGAAAACGCTTAATGAAATCTCAAAGGTTAAGACTTCTGATTCTGATTGGGACGAATATAATTCTATAAGAACCATATTTTCTGAAGAAACAATAAGAAATTTATATTATCCTATAGATTGGGATTGCATACAAGATAAATTAACCGAAACATATTCTACCTTTGGAAATACGAGATTTCCTCAGTTAGACGAATTTCGGCAATCTATTGATAAATTAGGTGGATTTAGCGAGGTACAACGAAGAATGCAAGAAATGAGTGCATTAGCAAGTGTTGCAGGACGAATGAATTTGTCTAATAAAATAAAACAAAATAATCCCATTAAAAAATAATGCGAAACTTTGACTACATAAAGGATTTGGGACTTAGCACCTTGCACCGATTCTGTGCTGCTGCAGAGGAGAATCAGGTGTGCGATCCTGAAATATCTGCGTTCAATGGTCGTAGAGCATTGGAGTATATCGTTAGAGAGATATACAAGATGAAGCGTATTGAGATAAAGGAGCGTACATCACTTTTTGAATTGGTGGATGGCGACCCATTTCGAGATTTCATCGGTGATGATAAGGTGATGATGGCAGTTCACTATGTGCGCAAAGTGGGTAATAATGGTGCTCATGGTGCCAATGTATCCAAGAAGGAAGCATTCTTCTCACTACTGAATATCTACAATGTGGTGGGTGCAATTCTCGTCAAATTGCGTGTAGTTGAAGATGTAAAACCATTTGACAAAACCTTAATCCCCAATTTTGTTCAGAAATCAGTAATAGTACCTCCAAAGGTGGATACATTGCCAACCGACAAGGCACTGAAGGAGGTAGATACAAAGATTCTAAATACTACTGAACCTGTGGTGGAGATTGCTTGTGACATTTCAGAAGCAGAGACACGCACGATGTATATCGACCTAATGTTGAAGGAGGCAGGATGGAACATCAACCCCACAGAGGGTGCAGTGGAACCACTCAAAGCGTGTATTGAGGTTGAGGTAAAAGGTATGCCTAATGCTCACGAAGTGGGTTATGTGGATTATGTGTTGTTTGGAGGTAATGGTAAACCTCTTGCTGTGGTAGAGGCAAAGCGTACATCTGCATCACCTATCAAGGGTAAGCATCAGGCCGAACTGTATGCCGATTGCTTGGAGCAACAGTATGGTGTACGCCCTGTGATATACTACACTAACGGATTTGAAACCTACATCATAGATGGATTGGGTTATCCCCCAAGAAGATTATATGGATTCCACACTGCAAATGACTTGGAATTGATGATTCAGCAGAGAAGTAGAAAGGATATTTCAGACTTCTCTGTCAAAGACCATATCACCGACCGAGCATATCAGAAGATGGCAATCAAAGCAGTGTGTGAACACCTCAACAATAAACATCGCAAGGGATTGCTTGTGATGGCAACGGGTACAGGAAAGACACGAGTATCAATATCACTCGTAGATGTGTTGATGCGCAATGGTTGGGTAAAGAATGTATTGTTCCTTGCCGACCGCATTTCACTTGTAAATCAAGCACACAAGAATTTTGTGAAGTTGTTGCCTTCGACCACAACAAGTGTGTTGAGTGATAGTGGCGAGAAAGACCTCAACGCTCGCATCACATTCTCGACTTATCAAACGATGATTAACTACATTGACACAGAGGATAAACCATTCTCAGTGGGACGATTTGACCTGATAATCATTGATGAGGCACACCGTTCAGTCTTTGGTAAGTATGGCGCAATTTTCAATTACTTCGATGCAATGCTTGTTGGATTGACCGCAACGCCAAGAAACGAGGTAGAGAAGAGTACATACGACATCTTTGAGATGGAACAGGGTGTTCCTAACTATGCCTATGAGTTAGAGGATGCAGTAAGTGAGGGTTATTTGGTGAACTATCGAGGATTTAAGCGTGGTTCAATGATTCTCAAAGAGGGTATCAAGTACAATAACCTCTCAGACGAAGAGAAGAAGCAGATGGAGGCAGTTTGGGAGTATGAGATGGCAATGAAAGAACTTGATACTTATAGTCAGATTGCTGCCGAACCTGAGGTTGCATACGGAAACCAATTCGTGCGAGATATTAACAACAATGAGATATTCAGTTATATATTCAACGAAGCAACCATTGATGCTGTGCTGCAAGATTTGATGGAGAATGGTCTCAAGGTACAGTATGGTGAGCGTATAGGTAAGAGTATCATATTTGCATACAACCATCGACACGCAGAGTTGATAGTGGAGCGTTTCCATAAACTCTACCCTGAATATGGGTCAGAATTTTGCGCTCTGATAGACAATTATGTTACCTACTCTCAGGACTTGATTGATAAGTTTGAGGTTAGAGACAATAATCCACAGATTGCTGTGTCGGTAGATATGCTTGATACAGGTATTGATGTGCCTGATGTGTTGAATCTTGTTTTCTTCAAGATTGTGAAGAGCAAAATCAAGTTTATGCAGATGATAGGTAGAGGCACACGATTGTCGGAGGATATTTTTGGCAATGGCAAGAATAAAGAGTGCTTTTACATATTTGATTGGTGCCGTAATTTTGAGTATTTTGAAAAGAATCCTGAGGGTACAGCAGCAACATCAACAATATCTCTTACAGAGCGTATATTTGGATTGAGAGCAGATGTAGCATTCCATTTGCAGCATCAGAAATATCAAGAAGATGAATATTGTCGTTCATTTCACGATGAGTTGAAGAGCATACTAAAAGAACAGGTAATGGCACTCTCAGATAGTCATATCTCAGTACGCTCAAAGTGGGAGGAAGTAAGTCATTTCAAAAAGGGAGATAATTGGTTGTCATTGTCAGAGGTAGATGTACATACCTTGAAGAATGATATTGCTCCATTGTTGCCTAAAAACACGATGGAACCTGCTGCTAAGATGTTTGATGCGTTGATATTAAACATTGAACTTGCATGTGTAAATGATGAGGTAAAAGCAGACAAGAAGATATTACAGGTACAAAATATTGCAACACTACTCGTTGAGAAGAAAGCAACACTACCACAAGTACAGGCTAAGATGGCAACCTTGAAAGAAGTGTTGTCGGTTGTTGCGTGGGAGAATTTGTCTTTGCAATGGTTAGAGAAGGTGCGTAAAGACCTTAGAGAGTTGATGCAATTCCTCAAAGGCGAAAAAGGTAAGTGGTTTGTTGTAGATATTGAAGATGTAATTACTGATGACGGAGAGACAGAAGGTATTACAATGAAGGTATCTTACAAGCAGCGTATCATTGACTTCCTCGCAAATAATCGCAACTTACCTGTATTGAAGAAGATTTACAACATTGAGCAGTTGTCGGTTGAGGATATAGAAGAGTTGGAACGTATTCTATGGACAGAACTTGGCAGCAAGGATGATTATGCCAAATATACTCAAAATATGCTCTTTGGTGGTAATGTAGCGGCATTTATCCGTTCATTGATAGGTGTCGATAGGGGAGAAGCATTGAATAAGTTTAGTGAGTTCCTATCTGATAACGCTCTAAATTCAGAGCAAGAGGACTTCTTAAATACCATTGTGCAGTATGTGTGTGAGAATGGTGATATAACAAAGGAAATTGTGGTAAATGAGGCACCATTTGATGAGAAGTTGGTGTTATTCACTCCATATATGATACCACTAGGAAAGTATATTGATAATATCCACAATGTGATTATTCCATGTGGATAATAACTATCTATTAGCTAATTTTTCAAAAATAAGTTTTGCGGTAGTTTCGGCGGCTTTGTTGGTGCCGAGACGTGAACGCATAAAGGTATAGCCATCGAGTTGCGATTGATGGTTTGAGCCTCCTGGTATCACTTTGCTCAATTCAAGAGCAACACCTTCGGGGGTGCAGTGATGCAATAACATCTCTTTTACTATTTCACGGTTGGCAATGAGGTTTGGGAGAGATACAAATGGAATTTTCAAAATGTGTTTGAAAAGATTGTATGAAAGTTTTGATCCATTGGCACGATAGCACACTACTTGAGGGGTGTGTAGCAGTGCTGCTTCAAGAGTGGCTGTTCCCGATGTTACGAGGGCTGCTTGTGCAACGCTCATCAATTCAAATGTAACGCCAGTAACAACAGGGAGTGTAGTAAATGATGTATAGAGTGATGCATCAATGCCTGGAGCTCCAGCAACAATGGCTTGATATTGAGGAAAACGTTTGGCAACTTCAAGCATTATGGGGAGATTGTTGCGAATTTCCCCTTTGCGAGAGCCTGGTACAAGGGCAAGAATAGGGCGAGTCTCAAGATTGTGAGTGTTGATGAAATCGTCGACCGATGGAAGCGATTCCATGCGTTGCTCTATCTCTTCAACTGATGGATTTCCTACATAAGTTACCTCGTAATCATGTTTCTTAAAGTATTCAACCTCAAATGGTAGAATGGAATATAGTTGCATTACATATTTCTTTATCTGCTTTACACGATGTTCTTTCCATGCCCACACCTTTGGTGAAATGTAGTAAAAAACGGGTATTCCTAATTGGTGGGCTGCCTTGGCGAGTTTGAGATTAAAACTTGGATAATCAACGAGGATTAACGCATCGGGACACGATTGTCGCAAAGCCTCTTTGGCACGGCGAAGATTGCCAAACACTTTATCAATATTGCGTAATACCTCGCTAAAACCCATATAAGCCATGTCGCGATAGTCAACCACTGGTTCACAACCAGTGGCCTCGCGCATGAGGTCGCCACCGAGATACACAAACTCAGCCTCAGTATCAACCTTTTTCAACTCTTTTATGAGTTCGGCTGCATGTATATCGCCCGAAGCTTCGCCTACCGACAAAAAATACTTCATATCCTATATCCGTTTAATTATCTTATCGCAAAGATAACTAAAAAATCTGCAATCATATTGGTTTTCATTCGCCGATTGTTGTGTATTTTGTGTGAAAAGGCGGGAAAATAGGTATAAATAACCCTTATATTGCGGGTTACGTTGCTCTTTGTAAAGGGGAGAATTATGTATTTATGAATTATTATTGCTATCTTTGCGCTCACTATGAAAGATTTAATATTAAGTAAAGAAACAAGTGAAAAGGCTGTGCTCGTGGCACTCATTACTCCTCAACAAGGTGAGGCAAAGGCTAATGAGTATCTCGACGAGTTAGCTTTTCTTGCTGATACTGCTGGTGCAGTGACCGTAAAAAAGTTCCTTCAACGCCTTGATCATCCAAATACTGCAACTTTTGTGGGTAAGGGTAAACTTGAGGAGATTAAACAATATGTAGAGGAGAATGAGGTGGGTATGGTAATCTTTGATGATGACCTCACCACAAAACAAGTGTCGATTATCGAACGCGAATTGCAAGTGAAGATTCTCGACCGCACAAGTCTTATCCTTGACATTTTTGCCAAACGTGCGCAAACTGCTAATGCTAAAACTCAGGTAGAATTGGCTCAATATCAATATCTTTTACCTCGCTTGGCCCGTATGTGGACTCACTTGGAGCGTCAACGTGGGGGTATTGGTATGCGTGGTCCTGGTGAAACTCAGATTGAGACCGACCGTCGTATCATTCTCGACAAAATTGCGCGATTGAAGGCTGAGTTGAAAAATATTGACAAACAAAAATCTATACAACGCAAAAATCGTGGCAAACTCACTCGAGTGGCTCTTGTAGGGTATACCAACGTAGGTAAATCTACACTCATGAACCTCTTGAGTAAGAGTGATGTGTTTGCAGAAAATAAATTGTTTGCTACGCTTGATACCACTGTGCGTAAGGTGATTATCGGAAATCTTCCATTCTTATTGACCGATACTGTTGGATTTATTCGCAAACTTCCCACTCACTTGGTTGAATCGTTTAAGTCAACTCTCGATGAGGTGCGCGAAGCCGATGTGTTATTGCATGTAGTAGATATAAGCCACCCACAATTTGAGGAACAAGTAGAGGTCGTAAATAAGACTCTACAAGAAATATGCGAAAGTGCCGACAAACCTATGATTATGGTGTTCAATAAGGTTGATGCCTTTACATATACTCCTAAAGATGAGGACGATCTCACTCCACGCACTCGCGAAAACATCTCGCTTGATGAACTCAAGGCAACATGGATGAGCAAAATGCACGATAACTGCGTGTTTATCTCGGCAAAACAGCAAATCAATATTGACGAACTAAAAGAGAAAGTCTATGCAAAGGCAAAAGAGATACACCTCTCACGCTTCCCTTATAATGACTTCCTCTTCCAAACCTACGACCAAGAGGATTGGGAAAATCAATAACAATCGACATCATATAAATAGGGCTGACTCGTAAGAATCAGCCCTATTGTTTATAATGTAATCTTAATCTCTTTTGCGTAATTGCCAAAACGCAACGGCTGAGGCGGCTGCGACGTTGAGGGAGTCGACGTTGTGACTCATGGGGATTCGCGCTACATAGTCGGCTTGGGCTATTGTGGAGTGAGCGAGTCCGTCCCCTTCGGTTCCCATAACTATTGCAAGACGAGGTTCGGCGATGAGTTGAGGGTCGTCGATTGATACCGAATTGTCGGTTAATGCCATTGCCATCGTCTTAAAACCAAGAGCATTAAGCGAACTGATTGGAGTGTGCATCCATGTCCATGGAACAAGGAAAACCGATCCCATCGATACTCTGACTGCACGACGATTAAGAGGATCGCACGAAGAAGGAGTGAGAAGTACGGCATCTATGCCCAATGCTGCCGCACTACGGAATATAGCACCAATATTAGTAGTATCAACAACACCATCAATCACCACTATACGACGAGCATCACGGCATACATATTCAACACTTAGGTCGGCCTTGCGACGCATTACACACAATACCCCACGAGTGAGCGTATAGCCAGTGAGCGAAGCGAGCAACTCACGATCGCCAGTATAAACAGGGATATCGCCACAACGAGCAATAATTTCGGCAGCATCTCCAGTGATATGTTTTCGTTCGCAAAGCAACGAAATAGGCTCATATCCAGCGTCAAGAGCCACGTTTATCACCTTTGGACTCTCCGCAATAAATATTCCCTTTGTAGGGTCAAGGCGATTACGCAACTGCGCCTCAGTGAGTGTCGCAAACACCTCTACTCCTGGGTGATTCAACGATGTAATTTCTATAGTGGGCATAAAATAATTCCTTATATCAAATCCACTAATTGGTTAATATCATCATAAGTGGTTGACCAGCTTGTTACGAAGCGGACTATGGAGTGGGTTTCGCCTTGAGGTCCCCAAAATTCAAAACTTGCATATTGGCGTAGGCGATCAATGAGGTCATTGGGGAGGCGGAAGAATTGTTGGTTTGTGGGAGAATCTACCACGACTTCATATCCACGAGCAATGAATTCCTCTTTCAACTCCATTGCCAACTCTACAGCCTCTCGACCGATTTGCATATAAAGGTCGTTGCTAAAAAGAGTTTCAAATTGAACACCCAAGAGACGTCCTTTTGCCAATAACGCGCCATGTTGTTTTGTGAGAGGCACCATGTTTTTGAGTAGAGTAGGATTGGTTACTACTACAGCCTCGCCCATCAAAGCACCCATTTTTGTGCCACCAATATAGAATACATCGGCCAATCGAGCAATATCCTTGAGTGTAACATCACATTCATCAGCAGCGAGTCCATATCCCAATCGTGCTCCATCAATATATAATGGAATTTGCGCATTTCGACACACTTGGCTCAATGCTTCTAATTCGTTGAGGGAGTAAATCGTACCATATTCGGTAGGGAATGAGATATATAACATTCCTGGAGCAACCATGTGAAGGAATGTCTCATCGCGATAAAATTCATTGATATAATATTCCACCTCTTCGGCCCACACTTTTCCGTCGTGTTGGGGGAGTGTTAAGATTTTATGACCTGTGGCTTCGATTGCACCAGCTTCATGTACGTTAATATGTGCACTTTCGGCAGCCAATACCCCTTCATGTCGAGCAAGAATGCCATCGATAACAGTGGCGTTGGTTTGAGTTCCACCTACCAATAACGACACTTGAGCGTGAGGAGCTCCACAAGCCTCGCGAATGAGTTGAATGGCTCGTTCGGAGTATTGGTCACACCCATATCCCACAGTATGCTCAAGGTTGGTTTCAACAAGTCGTTGCATTACGTCGGGATGCGCCCCTGCCATATAATCAGAATCGAAGAATATCATAATTCAATGAGATTAGATGAATTAAACATATCACAAAGATATAAAAACTTAAGAATAAATAGAGTGAAATTTCGCGATTTTTGCAATCACAGAAATAATTGCTAATTTTACAACATAAATAAAAACGAAATTCAAATATATGATGAGAAAGATAAAACTTTTACTATTCGCGATTATGACTGCAATGAGTGTTTATAATATTAGTGCAAAGACAATTAGCAACAATATGGTGGCTGAGTTGGTTGGCCAAATGACATTTGACGATGCGTCGATTGATGGCAAATTGTTGCAACGTGGAGCGAGTCAAGTTGCTACTCTTTGGCAAGAATCAGATGGCACACCAGAGGATTTTGCCAAGTTTGTCAAAGAAAACTATGCTACAACATCTGAGGCTCGCCATGAACTTTTTGGAAAGTTGAGCAAGGCTTATGAGGTGTTACTCGGCACACAAAACCAAGTGGCAATTGAATTGAGTCTTCCCACAATTCTTGCAGGCCCAGAACCTACAAATATCGATTACATCATGAGTGCGTTTAATCCTTATTCTCACTTGTGGAACGACCTCTATGAAAATAAGGTGGCATTTATCACTATTCTCAACTTCCCCAACTACACTCTTGCCGAAAAGAACGAACTCGGAGGCAATTGGAGTCGAGAAGAATGGGCATACGCTCGCATGGGTGACATGTTTACCTCTCGCATTCCTGCATCGCTCAACAAAGAGGCTGCACAAGCAAATGCCGATGCCGAAAACTATATAGCATCTTACAACATCATGATGGGACACCTCCGCAACGAAAAAGGTGCAACTTTGTTCCCCGAAAACATGGTGTTGCTCTCTCACTGGAATCTTCGTGATGAGATAAAATCAAACTATGCCAAACTTCCAAACGCACGTGAAAAGCAAGAGATGATTTATCGTGTAATGGAACATATCATCGCTGGCACAATCCCTCAAGATGTGATAAATAACGCGTCGTATGATTGGAGCCCATATAGCAATCGCACATGGAAAGATGGTGCTGAGGTAACACTTGCAGCCGAAGATACTCGTCGTTACGAACGCATCTTGGCACACTACAAAACAATGAAAAAAGTGGACCAATACGAACCACAACGCCCCACAGGTATTGCTCGTAACTTTGAAGGTGGCATGGAAATCGCACCCGAAGAGATTGAAGCACTATTTGTCAATCTCATTTCTTCGCCACAAGTGAAAAAAGTGGGCAAATTGATTAAGAAACGCCTCGGTCGAGACCTTCGTCCTTACGATATCTGGTACGACGGATTCAAAAGTCGTAGCACTATTTCTGAAGATAATCTCACAGCACAAACTCGTGCAAAATACCCAACTCCCGAAGCATTTGAAAAAGATATGGCTCGCATGCTTGTTGACTTAGGTTTTGCACAAAGCGATGCCGATTTTATTGCAAGCAAAATCAAAGTTGAGGGCGCACGTGGATCGGGCCACGCATGGGGAGCAGTTGGTCGCTGGGAACGTTCACTCCTTCGCACTCGCATCGGCGCCGAGGGTATGGACTACAAAGGTTATAATATCGCTGTTCACGAGTTTGGTCATAACGTAGAGCAAACCATCGACCTTTATCATATCGACAACTTTATGATGGCAGGAGTACCCAACACAGGTTTCACCGAAGCATTAGCATTTGTGTTCCAAAAACGCGACCTCGGATTACTCGGTTATGACCAACAAATCGACGACAACACCACTCTCGACATCTTCTGGGGATTATATGAAATCATGGGTGTTTCACTCGTTGATATGCAAGTGTGGCAATGGCTATATGCACATCCACAAGCTACTGCGGCCGACCTTCGCAACGCAACAATCGCTATAGCTAAAGAGGTGTGGAATAAGTATTACCAACCTGTGTTGGGCGAAAAAGATTCGCCTATCTTGGCAGTATATTCTCACATGGTCAATTCGCCAATGTATTTACCCAACTACCCATTGGGGCACATCATTGAATTCCAACTCGAAGAGCATTTCGCAAAATGTGCCGACAAAAAAGCCTTTGCCGATGAGCTTATGCGCATCTATAAACTTGGCCGCTTAACTCCTAACCACTGGATGCAACAAGCCGTAGGCGCAACCATCAGCACCGACCCCATCCTCAACGCCGTGGATAGAATAGTGAAGTAAATTGCAAAGTTGGGTTGATTCCTTGCCAATCAACTTTCTTTATAAACAAATCAAAGAGGGTAACCAGTTTACTTTTGGGTCACCCTCATTGATTAATATCTATATATTTGCACCAAAATCACAATATGTTGTGAAAATGAAAGAAATAGGGTTGAAGATAAAGCAACGAAGGCAACAATTAAAAGTTACGCAACAAGAACTTGCTGACTTGTCAATGGTAGGAATTAATACTCTAGTTGCGATAGAACGAGGTCAAGGAAATTCAAGAATTAGTACATTGATGCCAATTCTTGATGTTTTAGGTTTGAAATTAGAGATAAAACTAAAAGATTAATATAGTGCGATACATAAAAATACTAGTTTGTATAACTATTACATTTATATTCTCAAGTTGTGAGAGTGTAGATCCCGACTTGAATGTAAAGTTGGACAAGGTTGAAGCGTTGATTGATGAAATGCCAGACTCGGCAATGATGATATTGAAAACCATTGATGGAAACGCGATTAAAGCGGAGTCACAAAACGCTCGTTATGCGTTACTATATACAACTGTGTTGAAAAGGAATTATATAAAAGAAACAAATGATTCTTTAATAAATATCGCTGTTGATTATTATCGAAATAATAGAGATGCGAGGCAATTATGTCAATCATTAATTCTTAAAAGTGAGATAAATATCAATAATAAAGCTTACGATAAGGCTATGTTGGCATGCTATGAAGTAGAAACAACTTTGTCTGAATTTGAGAATAATGAAAGTGAAAAAGGACTGCTGTATGTGCAATTGGCTTATTTGCATGCTATATATTATGATACTCCAAGATCTTTAGAATATTTCAAAAAGGCTTATTCTCATTTAGAAGGAACAAATAATAGTAAAGATAGAATGCTCGCACTCTTTGGGATGTGTGTTAATTATATGAATCAAGAGTCATTAGCAACAGAAGCTATTGCAGAAATTGAAAAAGGGTTGAAAGAAGCCGAGGCATTGGGCAATGAAAAATATATACTTAGTTTCAAGTGTATATTGTTTTGTGCTTATTATAATGTTGAAAGATATCAAGAGGCGATTAAATTATTTGAAGATATAAGGAATGTGAAATTATCAGGGAATATGTACCTTCCTGTATATAGTCGATATTCTATAATTTGTGCAAAGAATGGAGAAATGGAGAATTGTGGCAAATATATGAATTTGCTACCGAAATATACCCGAACAAAGTCTGATTCTGTCATATTATATGATACTCAAGCTAAAATAGCAATGTTAAATGGAGAGAATGAAAAAGCAATTGACATGCTATTACAAAAGGGTGTATTGCAAAAAGATAATAATAAATTCCGTCTGGAAAAGCCTTTGATGGAATCGCAACGCGACTATTTAAAAAGAAGCTATGAAAACATAAAAAAGATTCAAGAGGTAGAAAAACAAAGAGTAGTGATAATAATTGCGGTTATTTTAATCATTGCGTCAATGGTAATTCTGCTTTTGCGTAGAAAGAATATAAATAAGCAGAGAAAAATAGATGAATATATTGGAGTTGTTGCGGAATTGCAAAGCGAAATGAGAAAGAGTAATTCAGTAACAACCGAATTAATAAACTCGCTACATAAAGATAAATACAAATTTCTTAATGTAATCAGTGATTCAATACTCACTCATACCAATGATGCAAAAGGACAACGATTAGTTTATAATGAAATGAATCGTTTGATTTATCAATTTAGTAAGGATAAAAATGCTATTCAAGAATTGGAGAATACGGTTAACAGATGTTGTAACAATGTTATGGCGAAATTAAGAGAAGAATTGCCAACTCTTGATGAAATTGATTATCTGCAACTCTGTTATCATTATGCAGGCTTTTCGGGTAAACTGATAAGTCTTTTACTTAATAAAAGTCAGGCAAATATTTATATGAGGAAATCTCGCTTGAAAGAGAAAATTTCGCAATCAAATATCAAGAATAAAGAAGAAATATTGGCATTTTTGTTATGATTAAGCTGAATTAATCTAACAATACCAAAAGGTAAATGTTTGAAAAATAGCATAGTTAAGAAGCCTGTTAGAGGAATAGCGTCTAACGGGCTTCTTATTTTATTGAGAATCACTGGCTTAATGCTGGTGGATGTTAGACGATTGTTGAACTGAAAATTTGATTTTATATAACATCTGAGGATAATTTTGCATCAAATTAATATCAAAAAATGCAAGATTTATGAAAAAGTTAATGTTTGTTTTGTTGATGCTGGTGCCTCAGTTTTTATTGGCTTACACAATTACGGGAAAAGTTATTGATTCGGAAAAAGAACCGATGACTGGGGCAAATGTGATTTTGTATAAAGATTCATTAGTAGTAATTGGGAATACTTCGGCAGATGCAAATGGTCAATTCTCGTTGGCAACAGACCATAAAGGATCTATGAGAGTGGCGATTTCAATGGTAGGTTATATGAACTCAAATGTGCAATTTGAAAGCGTTGATCAAAATGTAGATTTAGGGGCGATTACATTGAACGAGACTCCTGAGATACTTGGCGAAATCACTGTAGTGGCACAGAATGTAATAGAGAATGGTTGCAATTATATAGTGTTCCCCACGGCAGATGAAATCAAACAATCGGGCACTTCGATTGACTTGTTGGAGCAAATGCAATATAAACTTCCTGGATTGCAGGTGAATTCGTCGTTAAATAGAGTAACTATTGAAAACGGAGTTGTGATATTTCAAATAAATGGTCGTCAGGTGGATTACTCTCGTATTCAGTCGCTAAACAATGACAATATTTTGCGTATAGAATATTCAAATGTGTCAGACATCAGATATGGTACATCGGTGATGGGTGTGGTAAATTTTATCACAAAACCTGTTGCTAAAGGTGGTAGTGTAATGGCAAATGGTATGGCGGCAGTCGGTTGGCTGACAAACTTTAATGTAGGAGGCGTTTATAACTATGGCAAATCGGAATGGACTATTGATTATGGAAATCGTTGGCGAGATTTTGATGAAGTGTATAATAAAGGAACGGAGTCGTTCATTGGCAGAGAAACACCTATTATAAAAGAGCAGTTGCCTGAACCATCGATATTAAAGAGTTTGTCAAACAGTTTCTCCGTTGGATATAGCTATATGTATAGTCCGGCAACAATGTTTGCCGTAACATTCAGAGGAAATATCGATAATGGCGAGCGAATTACAAATAATGCGGTGCGTCAAACGTTGGGAAATAGCGTTACTGAATATAGTTCAGTGTTTATAGATAATGATAAAGGATTTTCTCCTAATTTGGATTTGTATTTTCGTCATCACATAGATAAAACCTCAAAAATAGAAATTAACGCTTATGGGAATATGCGAGGCGGAGAAAGTAATAGCAGTTTAGAATATAATTCAATATCAAATATTTATTCTCAGTCAAGTAGTGCCGACAATTCTTCTTGGCGTGCTGGTACGGAGGCTTTATATACAAAAGCATATCGTAGTTTTGAAACAAAATATGGAGTAAATTATTATCATAATTATGCAGAGAATCAATATGCCTTGAATGGGGGTAAATTTCAGATTTCAAAACAAAATAACGATAATCTTTATATGTATGGTTCAATATCGGGACGCGTAAAGAATTTTACTTATAGTGCTGGACTTGGTGGACGTTATTATCATGTTGATAATGGAAATGTTGAGCAAAATTCATTCTGGTTTAATAGTAAGGCGACACTTAATTACAAAATTGATTCAAAATGGAGTTTGAACTATTTGTTTATGCTTGACCCGTCAATGCCAGGATTATCATCTCAAAGCGAGATTGTGCAACGCATTGATGATATTTCATATCAAATGGGTAATCCCAATCTTAAACCATCAACCTATTTCCGTAATCGTATATATGTGAGATATGCTACGCCAAAGGTGAATGCAAGTTTGTGGTTGGCTCATTCTCGTAACTTAGACCCTGTTTATAGCCGATATACATATATTTCAGAAGCATCAAACCAGTATTACAATATGTTTATGATGCAGAGCCAAAATGCTAATCATGATGACCTACTGAATGCCGAATTGCATTTGAGCTATACTGGCTTCAAAAACTTTATGATATATGGTGTTGTAGGTTGGGATAGATACACATTTTCAGGATTTGGAGATATTGAACCAGTTGATAATTTCTATGCAAGTATTCAAACTTCATATGCGATAAAGAATTGGCGATTTACTAGCCAATTCGATATTAAACCACGATACTCATTATCGGGGAATACACTGAAAACACCTGAAATGTGTAATGTGATTATGGCGCAATATAAATGGAAAGATTTTTGGTTTACTGCAGGGATTTATAATCCATTTAGTAATAAAGGAGTAATGTATAAAACAAAGGAATTGTCAACAATACACCCGGTAAATAATGAGTTTTGTTTAAAAGATGGTGCAAATATGGTGGTAATCGGTGTTACCTATCGTGTGAATTTTGGCAAAACATTCAAGAAAGCAAAACAAGGGTTGAAAAACGAAGGAGTCGACACCGGTACTGAATCAAAAAATAAGTTGGAGTTTTGAAGAAAATTAAAAAATATCAAAGGGAGCCTCGATTGGGGCTCCCTTGTTGTATAGGGTTGTGAGATGTCGATTATCCGCAGTGGAAGTAGCGTTTTACGATGTTGAGCATTTCTTCGTTGTTGCCTTCGATATCTTTGCGAAGAGTGAGGTCGTTGTAAGAACGAAGTTTGTTGATAATGCCGTTAATCATCGCTGGGCTAAATACGTTGTATTTTTCAAATACTTCGCGTTGACGTTCAAGGCAGTCGGCCGAAGCAGCACAGCTGTCGGGAAGTTGATCCAATGTGCTGAGTTTGTCGGCATTTTCTTCCTTGTGAATGTTCACGTTCACATATGTCTTTTCGGCAATTTCCAATGCATTTTCGAGTTCGAAACCATGACGACAAGCTACAGCAAGACCTGCGATAAGTTGGTAGATGTCGGCAGAACCGTCTGGCGAGCGCATTTCAACTGTTTGTTTTTGAGTTGTGTCGTAGTTGCTTGGTGCTTCAAGAGGGTTAGCAAGTTGACACATATCTGATTTTGCAGCCCAACCGAGTGGCACACGTACCAATACCGAACGGTTGCGGTCGCCCCAACATACGTTTGTAGGAGCTTCTTGATGAGGCACAAGACGGAAGTAAGAAGTTGGGTTAGTGTTACCGAATGCAGTGATTGAAGGAGCGAGTTCCATCATACCAGCAATAGCTTTGCGAGCAGTTGCTGAAAGCACTCCACCGTCGAGCATTTGGTTTTGACCATCTTTCACGATGCGCATGTGAACGTGGAGACCTGAACCGGCCTTGCCCACAGTGATTTTTGGAGCGAAAGTGATGTCATAACCCAATTGATATGCGAGGTTGCGGATAATCCATTTAGCTACCATAAGTTGGTCAGCAGCATCTTTGGCGTTTACAGGCAAGAATTCGATTTCGTTTTGCTCATAAATCATGCCATCGATAGTGAAGTTACCCACTTCAGAGTGACCATACTTGATTTGACCGCCTGCTTGTGCGATGTAAGCCATACATTGAGTGCGGAACTCGTTGAATTTTGCGTATGGAGCCGATTCGTGATAACCTTTTTGGTCGGTTGCAGGGAACATTTCATCATCGGGAGCGATAACATAATATTCCAATTCGCCCATTGCTTGGAATTCCATGCCTGTAACCTCGTTAAACGCTTTGCACGCTTTGTGAAGAGTATTTTCGGGAGAGCTTTCAAGAGGTTCGCCATCTTTATTGAAGTAAGAGCAGAGCATTGAAAGAGTTGGGATTTCAGCAAATGGATCGAGGAAAGCAGTAGAGAAACGTGGCAACACATAAAGGTCGCTACTTCCTGCTTCGATAAATGGGAAAAGGCTTGAACCGTCAACACGTTCACCACAAGTGAGGATTGCATCAAGGTAAGCCAAATTGTTGATTACAAAATTCAAAGTTTTCAAACGACCATCGCCAGCAGGATACATAAAGTTGACCATGCGAATTTCGTTTTCGCTGATAAAGCGAATAATGTCGGCTTTAGTAAATTCCTTTGCAGGTTTACCAAGATAAGCCACAACCTTGTTAGGGTTTAATGCAAGTTCTTTATCCATGATATATTATGTTAGTTATAAATTTTCAGATGTGATTTCAATTTGCAAATATAGAAATTTGCCACAAAACTCACAATTGATATTGCTAATTTCTGTAATTTTTAATCACAAAATAGGGATATTTAGAGAAATTTCCCATTAAAATAATAATATTTCTTTCATTTTGTGATAATTTTTGCAATTTTATTGTCAAAAAGTTAGCAGAATATTGTAAAAATCTTTATATTTGCAATCTAAACAATATATATTATGAAAATAACGATATTACAACGCGATATTATGTGGGCTGACGCTCGATTAAATGTGGCTCGTGCCGATGAGGCTATCGACCGCAATGCGGGTGCCGACCTATATGTATTGCCCGAAATGTTCTCTACCGGTTTCTGTACTCACCCCGAAGGTATTGCAGAAAATGCCGATAGCGACACCCTCAAATGGATGAAACAAAAGGCTACTGCAACTGGTGCTGCAATAGCAGGTAGTGTTGCCGTAGAGCAAGAGGGTAAATTCTACAATCGATTCTATTTCGTAAAGCCCGACGGCTCGGTAGAATTTTACGACAAAAAACACCTTTTCACATACGGAGGCGAACATAAACGCTTTACCGCAGGCGACCGCCGTGTGATTGTTGAATGGAAAGGGGTAAGAATTTTGCTTGAAGTGTGCTACGACCTACGTTTCCCAATCTGGTCACGCAACCGTGGCGACTACGATATGATTCTCTATGTAGCAAGTTGGCCAACTCCTCGTGTGAGTGCATGGAGCGCATTGTTGGTGGCTCGTGCTATCGAAAACCAATGCTATGTGGCAGGTGTGAACCGTGTTGGTACCGACCCCACATGCGAATATTGTGGTGGCAGTGTGATTATCGACCCTTATGGCAAAACAATCGCTTTGTGTGAGATGAACGTGGAGTGTGAGGCATCGGCCGAGGTTGATATGCCAATGTTAGAGGCTTTCCGTGAAAAATTCCCAGCACTCAACGATGCTGACATTTAATTGATAATAACTAATAACAACATAAAACAATGATTGAACGTAAACTTTTATTGGGCGATGAAGCGATAGCATTAGGTGCTGTGCATGCAGGTATCAGTGGCGTGTATGCTTACCCTGGTACTCCATCGACCGAAATTACCGAATATATCCAAGCTAACGCGCCCAAGGTGCGTAGCCGTTGGTGTACTAATGAAAAAACTGCCATGGAGGCAGCGTTAGGAATGTCGTATGCCGGCAAACGTGCACTTGTGTGTATGAAACACGTAGGTATGAACGTTGCAGCCGATGCATTTGTCAATTCGGGCATCACTGGTGTGAATGGCGGATTGGTAGTGCTTGCAGCCGACGACCCCTCAATGCACTCGTCACAAAACGAGCAAGACTCTCGTTTCTATGGCAAATTCACTATGATTCCTATTCTCGAGCCCTCAAACCAACAAGAGGCTTACGAGATGATGCGATATGCCTACGAACTTTCGGAGCAGTTGCGTCTACCTGTGTTGATGCGTGTGGTGACTCGTTTGGCTCACTCGCGTGCAGGTGTAGAGGTGAAAGAGGCAGTGGCACAAAAAGCACTCAACCCCGACAACGAACGCTCTCACTGGATGTTGTTGCCAGGTAATGCTCGTCGCCAATATGCAGCGTTGGTCGAAAAGCAACCACAACTATTGGCTAGTGCCGAAGCATCGCCATTTAACAAAAAAGTGGCTACCGAAGGTAAAGCAAAACTCGGTGTTGTGGCATGTGGTATCGCTTACAACTATGTAATGGAAAACAATCCTCAACAACTTGGCATAAAGGTGTTGAAGGTTTCGCAATATCCTATCCCCGAAGAATCAATCAAAGCATTGGCACAAGAGTGTGAAGCTATTCTTGTAGTCGAAGATGGCCAACCATTGGTTGAGGAACAAGTGAAAGCTATTCTTGGCGCTGATTCTCAATTAAAGGGACGATTAACTGGCGACCTCCCTCGCACAGGCGAGTTGACTCCCGACTGCGTGGGTGCTGCACTTGGTGTAACAGTATCACAAGCATTTGGTGCTCCACAAAATGTGATGCCACGCCCACCAGCATTGTGTCAAGGTTGCGGACACCGCGATGTGTATGACGCACTCAACAAGGTGGCTGCCGAATATGCCGACGCTCGCATCTTTGGCGACATAGGTTGCTACACACTCGGAGCATTACCTCCATTCCGTGCAATCAATAGTTGCGTTGATATGGGTGCATCAATCACAATGGCTAAAGGTGCTGCCGACGCAGGTGTTCACCCAGCGATTGCAATTATCGGTGACTCTACATTTACCCATTCGGGCATGACAGGTCTTCTCGATGCTATCAACGATAACGCAAATATCACAGTTGTGATTTCTGACAACCTCACTACTGCTATGACTGGTGGTCAAGACTCAGCAGGAACAAACAAATTTGAAGCAATTTGCCTTGGTCTTGGCGTTGATCCCGACCACGTGAAGGTCGTAGTTCCATTACCCAAAAATATGGAAGAAATCACACGCATCATTCGTGAAGAGATAGAATATAAAGGTGTGTCGGTAATCATTCCTCGTCGTGAATGTATCCAAACACTCAGTCGCAAACTCCGTCAAAAAAAGGCTTAACAATGAAAAAAGATATCATATTAGCAGGCGTAGGGGGACAAGGAATCCTCACCATTGCAACAATCATAGGCGATGCTGCCGCAGTGGCAGGTTTGAGTTTGAAACAAGCCGAGGTGCATGGCATGAGCCAACGTGGCGGTGATGTGCAATCTAACCTCCGTCTTTCAACCGACGAGATTTACTCCGACCTCATCAAAGAGGGCGAAGCCGACCTCATTATCTCAATGGAACCAATGGAAGCGTTGCGCTATGTGACCTACCTCAACAAAGAAGGTTGGGTAGCAACATCGTCACACCCATTCAAGAATATCCCTAACTATCCCGATGAGGCTACATTGATGCAAGAGCTCAATGCATTGCCCCACGTGGCAGCCCTCCCCATTGAAGATGTGGCAAAAGAGAACAATATGCCTAAAAGTGCCAATGTGATTTTGCTTGGCATGGCGGCTCGATATATCGAAATTCTCACTCCCGAACAACTTCGCAACAGTATTGCGCGAGTATTTGCATCAAAGGGGGAGAAAATTGTGGAAATGAACCAACAAGCATTTGACTTGGGGTTGAATGCCGTGAAATAAACCTATACTACGATGAAAATTTTCAGTGAAGAGTTGGTTGAAAAGGCTGTGAAAGAACTTCACATTGCCGACCTTTCAAAAGCAACCATTGGCGAGGTGCTACTCGTGGCTCAATATCTCGAAAAAGAGACTGGCATACCATTTATTCGCATGGACCAAGGTTCGCCAGGCTTGCCAGTAAATCAGCTTGGTGTTGAAGCCGAAAAAGCTGCGCTCGACCGAGGTGTAGGCTCGCAATATCCCGCAGCAGCAGGTGTGCCCGAGTTGAAATATGAGGCATCACGCTTTGTCAAAGCATTTCTCAATGTAGATATCTCGGCACGCGCATGTGTCCCCACGGTGGGAAGTGTAGCAGGGTCTTACGGCTCATTTATCGCTTGTACACAACGCACTCCGGGCAAAAACAAGGTGTTGTTTATCGACCCAGGATTCCCTATCCAAAAATCGCAATTGCGCATCATTGGGGCCGACTGGGTAGAGTTTGACATCTACAACTATCGTGGCGAGGCATTGCGAGATAAATTGGAAAGTATGTTGAGCAGTGGCGATATTGCTGCGATTGTTTACTCCAACCCCAACAACCCAGCTTGGATTTGTCTTGAAGACTCTGAATTGAAAATTATCGGCGAACTTGCCACAAAATATGATGTAATTGTGATGGAAGACTTGGCTTATTTCTGCATGGACTTCCGTAGCGATATGGGACATCCTTTCGAGCCTCCATATCCACCCACTGTGGCGCATTATACCGACAATTACATTCTCATGCTCTCATCGTCAAAGATATTTAGTTATGCTGGTCAACGCATGGCTTTGACTTGCATTAGCGATAAACTTTTCGACCGCCAATTCCCAGCATTGGCAGAGCGTTATAAAGATGCAGGCGTGTTTGGTCAAACACTCATTGCCTCAATCCTATATATGATTACATCGGGCTGCACAGCCTCAACTCAATATGCCTATGCCGAAATGTTACGCCTTTCAAGCGATGGCAAAATCAATTTCGTTGAAGATACTCGCGAATATGCTCGCCGTGCCGAAAAGATGAAAAAAATCTTTACCGACAACGGCTTCCATATCATCTACGACCACGATGTTACACAACAAGTGGGCGACGGTTTCTTCTTCACTATTGGTTATGGCGACATGAGTGGTGGCGACCTCTTGAAAGAGTTGCTTTACTATGGAGTGAGCAGTATTTCGCTCTCTACAACAGGTAGCGACCAACAAGGTGTGCGTGCTTGTACCTCTCGCATGCGCGATGACCTTTATGATGTAATGGACGAACGTATGAAAGCCTTCAAAGAGGATCACCCATTAAACTAATTGACTAACATAATACAACTAAATATACCATGATTTGGAATCCTAATAAAGAGTGTATGAGTCGCGACGAGATGCATGCGTTGCAAAGTCGCCGACTTCAAAAATTGGTAACGTATGTGTATCACAATGTGCCATTCTATCGTAATAAAATGCAAGCGATGGACCTCTCTCCCGAGGATATTAAAACCATCGATGATATAGTGAAATTGCCTTTCACCACAAAGCAAGACCTTCGCGACAACTATCCTTATGGCTTGCAAGCAGCACCCCCTTCAGAGATTGTGCGTGTGCATGCTTCGTCGGGCACAACTGGCAACCCCACAATCGTGGGATATACCCGCAAGGACTTGGCAGTGTGGTCAGAGGTTATGGCTCGTTGTTTGACTGCCTATGGCGTGACTCGCGATGATACATTCTCGGTAAGTTACGGCTATGGCTTGTTCACTGGTGGTCTTGGTGCTCACTACGGAGTGGAAAATCTCGGAGCAACAGTTGTACCTACATCAACAGGTAACACCGAAAAACATATCCGACTCATTCGCGACTTAAAAATCTCGGGTATTGCTTGTACTCCATCTTACGCCCTCTACCTTGCTGAGACACTCGACAAGATGGGATTGACAAAAGATGATATCAACCTTCGCATTGGTGCATTTGGCGCAGAGCCTTGGACCGAAAATATGCGCAAAGAAATAGAAGAACGTTTGGGCTTGAAAGGATATAATATTTATGGTTTGAGCGAAATTATGGGTCCTGGCGTTTCGTATGAATGTCAAGAGCAAAACGGCTCTCATATTTGTGAAGACCACTTCTTCCCCGAAATCATTGATCCCGAAACATTGGAGCAACTCCCTTATGGCACACAAGGTGAATTGGT
>JAFYSL010000023.1 GCA_017559355.1 Muribaculaceae bacterium | reverse complement strand
GAAACTATTGGATGAATATATTAAAAGAAAATATTAGGCATAAATACCCCATTGAAAGCTTTCAATGGGGTATTTATCATACTTTTTGTCTACTAAGAGTTTTTTAGTGTATTTTCATCCTACTTTTTGTCCAGGTAACCTCTATTGGTCAAAATCTTTTTTCAGAATTGAAAATATGAACATATCACAATGAGTATTTCCATTAAATTCATATTCCCGTAATAAGCCCTCTTGAATAAAACCTATACGCTTATATGTTCTTATTGCTTGTGCATTTTCAGGATTAACAAATAGTTGAATGCGATTAATTTTGAGTTTTTCAAATGCGTATTTTATAACTAACATTATAGATTCATGACCAATAGATTTATGTTGATAATTTGGAGAAACAGCACAACCTAATGTTGCGATTTTCTTTATAAGATTAATATTATACAAATCGATTGTGCCTATAAATTCATTTTGGGAAGAGAGTGTTATTGCCCATCGTATAGACTCATTATTCTTTCGTCGTATTTTATCACTATCAAATTCAATTGTTACGTCAGTTATGTGTTTTATTGGTTCTCTATAATACCTTATTGCGATGGGATTTGACATTAAGTTAAAATAGGCGTCAATGTCGTCTATATTATATTCACGCAAAGTCAATCTATTATTTGTAAGAGTTGGAAAGATATAATCATTCATAGGAATTGTTTAACTCATTAAGAATAATGTTTACTCGGTTTAATCGTTTTATTTCAATTTCACTTGGATTAAACTTATCAATGGTGTTTTCAATTAATTGTTTTTGGAAATTGGCTATGTGATATATTTCAGTTTTATACATGGCACACATACGTTTATCTTTAGTGCAAATTGTCCCTGTACGTAAATAATTGTACCCATAACATGTTTTACACATGTTTTTTATAAAACAATTAGAACATTCTTTGTCTTCAAATTGAGACAAGTCGTTAAAGTTGATGTTTTTCCAATTATCATTTGTTTTATTAATCACTAAAGGTGAAAATAAAATACAAGGATATATTGCACCATCAATGTCATATGTAATTGAACTATCTCCGGTTTGACAAGATTTATATATGTAATCTTGTTTCTCAAATAAGGAGTCTATTGACTGTAGTAGAAACGAAGGAATTTGATTAATTGGTTTTGAAAGAAAATGATTTGTGATTTTACTTAATTGTTGTGAATAAATTTTTGCATCAAATTCATTCCAATTTTCCCCCACCGCAAGAGATGGCATAGTCTTAAAACCATTATCCTCAAGATGTATAAGACTATTTGCATAGTCAGAAAGCGATTTTTTCGAAATAGTCATTTTGTATCTATTGTTTGACCAATTCTTACTAATCCAATCAATAGGAATATCAGAAACGCAACACCCTCTATTTGTTTGTTGTATGCTATTTATTCCATCAACCGACACATCAACCCGAATAAACTTTTTATAATGTTCAAACCATTCCATATTCTCATCATTAAACATAGTTCCATTGGTTATGATATTAAAATGAATTTTTTCGAATTTTATAGCCCATTCGCAAACACTTTTAATAAGACTAAAATTGGTTAATGGCTCTCCTCCAATAAAATTAAATTCAAGTCCATTATATCGAGTATTGTCGAGTGATTCTATTTCGTGAGTAATAATCTTTTTTGCTGTATCAAAGCTCATTAATTTGTTTGACTTGAACTTTTCATAACAATAAATGCAATTTAAGTTACATGAATGAGATATGATTAACGTACATTGCTTTTTCATATAATTGTAATTTCGTTATTTGTAATAAGTGAAATAATGTCAGGTTGCTCTAAAATTATATTGATTAGTCGATTATATAGATATTTATTACGAGTGCATTCATGTTTGTCTATAGATGCGTTATTGAAAATATTCATTGCGGTGCAACCACCTTTGCAAAAAAAATGGTATTCACATTTGTTGCAATGTTCAATATCATATTTATAGCGATAAAACTTATTTTTGCAACGTTCCACCATTTGGCTAAAACTCTTTTTTTCTTGTACATTGCCTATTACAAATTCAGGGCTATCTACAAGATCGCAAGGATATATAGAACCAAGAGAATCAAATGAATAAATGCGATAATATCCTTGACAACCTCTTGAACAACAAAGAGATGTTGGCTTTAAGTCTAATAAATTATGTAGCCGTTCAACTATGCCCGATTCACTAAATGAATATCCAGTTTGGGCAATACTAATTAATAAATCGCATAATGTTTTACAAAAATGCAATATGTCATTTTCATTCAAAGAAATATTTTTCTGAGTTAAATTTACACTATCGCGTATTGTATTCATTTTAACTCGTTGTACACGCAGATTTGATACAAAGAAATCAACAATGCGGTCAAGATTGAGGACAGAATTTTTTGTGATAACACAAACAATGCCTAAGCGACTTCCATATCCTGCATCTTGTAAGATATTAAAACCCTTGATTGTTTTGTCAAATGATCCAATTGATTTATATAATGGTCTGTGTTGATTATGTATATCCTTAGGACCATCAATACTAACACTTATTGCAATATCTCTATTAAACATTTCTTTTGCAATATATGGTGTTATTGATATTGCATTTGTTTCAATATTTATTTGTGGAGTAATGTTATGTTCAATCAGATAATCTTGAGTATATTTTATTTTGTCCCATGCTAATGTTGGTTCTCCTCCCCATGGTTGAAGAGCTATATTTTTAATTGAATTATTATTGCAATAATCTATTATATAATCTAATATTTGCGACAAATTATCTTGTGTTATGAATTCTTGTTGATTAAGATTTCTAAAACAATATATGCATCTATTTTGACATGCTTTAGTAAAATCAATCATAAAAGAAACTGGTTTTATCTGTTTCTTTATTGTTGAAGTATTGTCTTTATCAGAAATTCCTCTTTGGGATAATTTACTTGTGATTTCGGGAGAATTGGAGAACTCTCCTTTTTTAATTTTTTCAGCAATATTATTTTCTACAACAATAGACGTTCCATTTAATGGATTAAATATATAAGAAAAAGAATTACCTTTGAAATATTTCAAGCTATTATTCAATAACTCCATGATTGATTAATTGTGATATAATTTGTTTGTAATCCTCTGTATTATTTTCTTCAAAAAATAAATCTAGATTTGAGGGAGTGCTAAATGTGGCAATTATGTGTTTTATTTTTTCACAACTCACATTTACTTTGATGCTTACTTCCGTTTTGTTGTTATGTATTAATGAAAAATTGGGAAATACTTGAATTGATACATAAGGCGATAAACAGTAAAGATTTAATCGTGAGGTTGTATATCTAGTATAATTCATATTTTTGATAATTAAAATGACCTCTTGTCGAATAGTGAGCAAGAGGTCGTTCCATTTCAAATTCTTTAATTAAGCGAGTGGGCAAAAATTACCATAGCTTGAATTAATCCAAGAGTTGTTTGTTTCAACAACTTCAATGATTTCTTGTTCCTTCATAATTATAAATATTAAAGTTAATGAATTATTAATGTCATTACAAAGTTCGTTTTATTTATTATGACCCCCCCCAAATATGCGTACCCATAAAATCACGTTTGTGTCTCCAAAAATTCACACTTACCCTTGAGTTTTTCATTATAATATTCAAAAAAATTGTGATTTAATATGATTGAAATTCTATATAGCGTTTCTGAATCAATACTTTTTCTCTGAAAAATCTTGTATATATTAGTTCTACTGCAATATATCTTAGACGCAAGCCATGTTGGAGTGCGTTCTTGACGTTTAAGTTCCTTTTCGATTAATATTCCTATATGTATATCAACCATTTCAAAAATAAAAAAGCGTGAAACTATTCATTTACTTGTTTATCGTTAGGTTACCGCCAAGTTACCTTATCACCAACAAGCCAAGAATAGTTCACGCCTAAACACGCGAACCTTCAAGCGACTTGTTCTCGGTGATGAAAATTGGCGGTATTCAACGATAGAGAACAAGAGCACAAAAGCTCAAAACTACAAAATTACACCTCGTTTATTAGGTGGTTCAAATATTTTCTATTTTTTACATAAGTTTTATTAAATCAAATTATCTTGCAAATATAATGAAATTAGTTATATTTTCCACACTCCTACCCTTTAGGGAATGGCCAGAAGATGAGGTGATTTTGGCCCGATGCTGTAACCTTGAGTGTTACTTTTGCACTTTCTATAACAGGAATATTGTGGTCAACATGACCTATAGGAACATTAAATGCCACTGGGAAATCATAAGGCTTAACCATGTCGTAAATCATAGTTTCCATATCGGCATAGTTGTCGTCGGGCTTATACTCGGTAAACTGACCAACAATCAATCCTCTCAATCGAGGCAATATTCCACTCAATCGCAATTGATACATTATGCGCTCAATCTTGTAGATTGGTTCGGCAATATCTTCAATGAATAATATTGTATCCTCTTCGATAATGTCATAGGGAGTATTAATCAACTCGGCGATAACTGCAACATTTCCACCCACCAATTTACCGCAACATTGTCCCAATCGGTCGTATTGATGACTGTCAAAAGTAAATGCAGGAGCATCACCTCTCAATATCTCAAACAACACTTTGTTGTCAATATCTTCAGCACCTTTACGAATGTGACTTGTCATTGAAGCATGAATACTTGCAATCCCCTTTGACGCCATAAATGCATGAAGTGCCGAAATATCACTATACCCTATTACCCACTTTGGATCTTTCTCGATGGGCAATCGATTAAGCGAGTCCAACAAATGCACCACCCCATAACCACCACGAGCGCAAAGAATAGCTCTCACTTCGGGGTCAAGGAATGCATCTTCGAGATCGGATAGGCGTTCGGCTGGTGTGCCGCTATAATTACCCCATTGGCCAAGAGTGTGAGGCATAACCTTTACTTTCCACCCCTGCTCTTCAAGCACTGGTGTAGCAAATTCCACATGTTCGGGATTTATAATTCCAGCAGGTGCCAATATCGCAATAGTATCACCCTCCTTTAGTGGTCGAGGGAATAATATATCTTTGTTCATACTTTTACTAATTTTCGTTTTTCATTAACTCACCATCACATCAAACCCCTCAGCTCGTATTTGCTCGGCAATCACTTCTAGTTCTTCGCGTGATACTTTTTCAAGTTGTTGCTCGGGAGTTTTGCGATCGATTGAATAAATCATTACTTGTCGAGGATCTATTTGTTTGTATGCCTCTATCAATGCCTCCACCTCTTGAGCAGTGGTGTTATCAATACGTTTTTCATCATGCTCTCCTCGCAAAAACATCGTTTGCACCACACATTGTCCCCCAAATTGAGCGATCTGTTTCACCACCTTTTCGCAAGTAAATGATGGCGACGCAGGTTGGTCTATCAATCGCATCGTATCATCTATTGCCGAGTCGAGTTTAAGTATATTATTATCAACTTTACGAAGTGCTTCAACTACTCTCACATCTCCCAATCGAGTAGAGTTGCTCAATACACTTATTTTTACTTGAGGGAAATATTTATCACGTAAAGCAATCGTGTCATCGATTATCTCGGCAAATTGTGGATGTATTGTTGGTTCGCCATTCCCCGAGAAGGTAATCACATCAAGAGGCTCGCCCAATTCTGTCATTGATTTGAGTTTCTCCTCCAATTCTTGCGCTACTTTTTCTCGCGTTGGCAAACCAGTAGTTCCGGCGCCTTGTGAATTATATCCAGCTTCGCAATACACGCAGTCAAACGAGCATATCTTCCCATCATTGGGCGAAAGATTTACCCCCAATGACGATCCTAATCGTCGACTATGTATAGGACCAAATATCGTTGAATGAAACAATACTGTTACCATAATAAAATTGGTTCTCTTTTATTCCCAATATGTTATTTCAATTGGTCAAACATCCAATCCCAAAGAGCATTTGTTTGCTCAACATACAACCAGTGTCCGTTGTTCTCGCCCACAATAAGCGATTTGGGTGCTGTAATGATGTTATAAGTAGAACGAGTGGTTGTTGGAGCACAGGTCAAGTCGTTGTAACCCACAAAATATTTCACTGGAGCTGTGAGGTTGCGCGCAAAGTTTGTCACATCATAGTAGCGCGCTGTCGACATCTTTTCGGGAGTGCAATTATCTTTATTCTTAAACACATGAGGCCAACCTCCAGCACGACCATGAGTATATCCTTCAAGATCACAAAGTGCTGGAAAATATGCCACAGTTGCATTAATGCGACTATCAAGTGCCGATGTTACAATCGACAATGCTCCACCTTGACTTCCACCAAATGTACCTATCTTACCATTAAATTGAGGCAATGTTTCAATAAAATCTATGCCTCGCACACAACCGAGGAATACTCGCTTATAGTAATATGAATAACGATTATCTATGTTATATGTAGGATATGATGCTAATGCACCACTATTCAAATCACTATAGATTGTGCCATCAGAGAGATTTACCGGAATGCCGTGAATGCCAAACTCAAGCACTATTGCTCCTTGTGCAGCATGTGCCACATCGCCCGATTTTTCCCCAACACCTGCACCTGGGAAACGCAACACTGCAGGATATTTACCCTCAGCCTTAGGCATTGTCAACAGGCCATACATGCGCGTGTTATTGATATTGCGATATGAAATATGATATACATTCACTTTATCGGTGCATCGCTCGGGAATAAGAGTCATTGTTGGTTGCAAGTCAATTTTTCTTACCAATTCAAGTTGACCATCCCAAAATGCCTTAAAATCTTCGGGTTGAGTAACAGTTGGCAACAACTCATCGGTATTAAAACCTACGGTTGATATTGACGAATATTTTTTGCCATCTTTTTCTATGGTAGTTTTCACGCGCAAATAACCAGGTTTCTTCATCGTACCCATGTTGATTGTAGCTTCACCACTTTTAAGAGCAATAGTCTTTGTGATATGAGGAGTCATTAAATCTTCACTCACCTCATAATTCACAACTGCATCTTTTATAGCCATACCACAATCAGTTGCTGTTACTTTTACTTTGGCACTCTCCCCTACTTTATACAACGCATCGCTGTGATTGGGAACAAGATGCAACTGTACCTTTGTGGCACGAGGTTGTGCTACTACGCCAACTCCCATGACAACAATCATGGCAAGTGATAGAAAAAAATGTTTCATCTAAAATCTATTTTAATATTTCTTTAATTCAAATTTTAACGACTGCGCTTTCTCCTTAAATACATCTTTGTTGCATTCAAAAAGTTGTGGCGCTTTATGCGCAGTTCCCTCTACTTTTTTCCCAAGAGGATTGACGATGCCACTTGTTTGAAGTTTACGAGCAAAATTGCGACGGTCGTATGTCACCCCTTGAATTGCTTCATAGAGAGTTTGCACCTGAGTTAATGTAAACTCCTTACCCAATAAGTCGTAGCCAATAGGGTCAAAATGGATTTGGCGACGCATTGCCTCACGAGCTTTTGCTAATATTTGCGCATGGTCAAATGCTAATTGTGGGATTTCATCAATGTCAAACCATTGAGCTTGGGCTGCATCATCTCCACCCACAACATCGCATGGCTCAACCAATGCATAATATGCCAACGAAATTACTCGATTACGGGGATCGCGATTTACTTCAGAAAATACCCCCAACTGCCACAACCTATCCTCCGATACAACGAGATTGGTTTCTTCTTTCAACTCACGAAGGGCGCATTGCTCGGCTGTCTTATCTGTTTCACGCAAGAAACCACCAGGTAATGCCCAATACCCTTTATAGGGTTCTAAATTTCTCTCTATTAATAGAACTTTTAATTTTTTGCCATCAAAACCGAATATCACGCAGTCGGTAGCCACTGATGGATGCCAATACTCATAACAATACTGTTTTGTTTTATTAGCCATATTAAAATCATTATAGTAAAACACAAACATACAATTACAAAATCGTATCGCTTTACTTGTTAATTTGACACAAAGATAATAGTTTTGTTTGAAAACACACACTCTCCAACCAAATTTCGCTCCACTTTAGTTAATTTAATTAACAATTAAGGATGTCCCATCTAAAAAAAGTTAATATGCTAAATTTTTATTGCCAAAAAGCATGTTATATAACATAAAACCACTACCTTTGCATCGTGTTTTTCATGGTATTAGATTTAAGGTTAAGAAGATTGGTTGTCGCGATGACAATCAATTTTTTTATGTACCTACTTTAACCCTCTTTTTAGGACTCAATAAAAACATATCAATCAACACAATATAGATCTCAACAAGCAAACGGCCACTAATAAAGTGACCGTTATGTATTATATAATAACCCTATTAAGATAAGGTCAGTATTTAACTTCCTCAACTCTTTCATTTTTTCAATAAATACATTTTTGGAACATTTTTTGTTATATTTGCAAATAGATAACCATACTAAACCTATATACCTCACGCAATGAAAGAGTCGATTCTCTCAAAAATTAAAGATATCGCACTAAAACTTGCCGAAAGCAATGATACATTAACTAGTGCCGACCTCGCTAATGAATTGAAAGGTTTTGGCATCGATGGAGACTCGGCAAAGATTGCCACTCTTGTGTGGGAAACTTTTTGTAAATATGGCAATAGCAAGGAGATTCTTAATGCATTCCTCAACAATCTCCGCACTAAATCACTCGTTGAGGAGCAAGAACTGCGCTCTAACCTCAACAATAGTGATACCAAGAATGCTCTAACAATCGTTCAAAAGCAAGGCGACATTGCAAGTAATGCCATTGAGTCGGTAACAAATATCGCCAATGAGGAAATTACACCCATTGAGAATTCGGGCATCAAGAATGCAATTAACAAAATCGTTGGGACAAAAGAGATTCAAGCAATACAACACGAAGCTGAACAAATTTTCAATAAACACTCTCGATTAACAAAGGCTTACGACAACGCAAAAAGTGAAGTAAAAGCAAATATCACCTCATTCGTAGAACTACGCAGCGATATTTCCAACATATTTTCACGCTACGCAACAATGTTGGTCGATATTTTTGGCGATTCCATAAAGGTTTCGTTTCCCGAACTATTTGACTTTGACCACATAAGATATCTCAATACCGAGCGCTTTGCTGCCCAATTTAGAGATAGCTATAACACCCTATCTCTCAATTGTGCCGACACTCTTGCCACCCTATCTGATAATTTCCAAAAGTCCCTACTAAGCAGCGTTGCTATCTATAAAGGGAAGGATCACTCGCGTAGCGCATTGATGGTAGCTTCAATGAATATGATATCACACTACCTCAGTGTAGGGCAAAAGACTTTACGATTAAAGAACTCTCTACAGCAATTCAAGGACGAGATTAATCATAATTCAACCCTCATTGTTGGTGATGCTGGACGACTCTCTATCATCAATGATAATGTCAATGAAGTGCTCATTCCTCAAGCCGAACTCTTTTATAAATATGCCGAGAAACTCATGTCAAACGAGTTTACTCAAATTCTTGATGCCATCTATAGCGACGAATCTATTAAATCGCTCAAATCATCAAGAGATGCACTGCTCTTGAAATGCAAAGAGTTGGAACAAGAATTAAACTACGAATTATTTAATATTAACCACTACACTTCGCAAATTGCCGAATACGAAACTACTCTCGCTCAAATGCGTGACAACTATGACACGGCAATACGTAATAAACCTCACAAACCCTCTACATTCAAAAACATCATCACACTCAACAAAGCAACAAACAACTACGACCGTGATATGTATGAATGGAACGAAGTGAGCATGCCAGTAATTGATGAATACGACAATCTTCGTGTTGAACTCCAAATTGCAAGAGAGGATTTGCGTCATCTTCAAGAAGCACGCAAAAAGCACTCTCTTGAATATAGTCGCCTACACCAAGAGGCAGAATTAATTGCAAAAGATATTAGGTCAAATCTTGCCATTAGCGACGAACTAAAACGTGCTATATTAGACCATATGCAAGTGCTTATATCACTTCTAAGCGTAGGCAAGCATATTATTCAAAGTGAAATTAGCACCACTCTCATTGAGCCAATAGATATACAACGCTATAAGGAGAACAGTCTCTCAACCGATACTATCAATCGCTTGAAAGAGTTTTATTCATCTGCAATAAAACCCACTGAAAAAGACAATACTCCAACGTCGGATTCTCTTTCTGTAAAACATTGCATCCCTATTATAGAAGAGTATATAATGCTCAAACTCAAAAAAGAAGAGGGAAAAGCGAGCGAAGAGTTTTACAAAAGTGAATTTGAACGCTTAAAAGAACTTCTTGCACCTCATATCAGTGCCACCAACAATCGCATTAAACTTCTTCGCGATACAATGGCACAAATCAATACAGCGTCTAACGAAGAGGTGTTAATAAAAGGCATACTCCAACTCGGAGGTGTTGATCAATCAACATTATCCCCCACCGAATGGGAAGATTTCTTAAAAGGAAATAAAATTATCAATATTTAATCAATGACTACTACTCGCCGACAAAAAATAAAACGCGACTTCTCCTCTATTAGCGACGATGAAAAACGCGAAATAAAAACATCAACATCAAAATGGGAAACTCGTAAAGCAAAGAAGGAGGCCTTGCACGAGAGTCTCAAAAAGTCATCGCGCTCTTACAAAATTCTCAACTTCATTCAAAAGTATATTGATGGGTGGCATATTGATGCCATTATAGGCTTTATATTTCCTGGCATAGGTGACATTTTAGGGATGTTATTTGCTATCCCAAGCGTTTACATCTCATCATTGAAAATCAAGTCATTCCCCCTCACATTGGCAATAATATACAATTCGCTTGCCGACTGTGTTATTGGTATGCTACCATTCTATATTGGTGATATTTTTGACATCTTCATCAAGTCCAACCGAAGAAATTTCGAACTAATAATGGGATATATCGAAGATGATAAAAAAATCATCAGCGAGATAAATCGCAAGGCAATCTTTATGGGTATAATGGTAGTAATAATGTGTGCTTTAATCTATCTGATGTTCTTGGTTGTTAAATGGCAACTTGAAGTGCTCGCCACTTTCTGGCATTGGCTTTTCGGCCTATTCTAATACATTGCCCCACTGTGGGCACATGTCTCAGCGGCAATAGCCGTGGCTTTACTATGTGCCTCTGTTATTGATTCCCCTTTGAGCAATGATACCACAAATGCAGCGGTAAAAGAGTCGCCCGCGCCTACAGTATCGACTACCTCAACTTTTGGGGATTCTTGGAAACTCACTTTGCCGTCATTGCTATATACATAACTACCCTTTGCACCACAAGTTACTATCACAATTTTGATTTCGTAACGGCGTTGCAATTCGACACAAAACGAGGCATCAGTGGCCTCTTCCACCCCCCACATTCGTTTCAACTCTACAATCTCTTCATCGTTAAGTTTCAACACGTCACAATGAATCATTGACCATTCAATAACCTCTTGTGAATAATATTGCTGACGCAGATTGATATCAAAAACCTTTAGACATTGCTGAGGCAATGACTTTATAAATCGCTGTATTGTGTTACGAGAAACCTCATTGCGCTGCGCAAGCGAACCATAACACACAGCTTTTACATTTTGTGCTAACACCTCTATTTCAGGAGTAAAAGGGATATTGTCCCACGCAACATTTTCTACAATATTATATGCTGGGACACCAGCATCATCAATTTTAACATCAACAACGCCAGTTGGATTATCAACTCGTATCAAATGCGAATCGATATTTTTATTTTCTAAAAATGATTTGATTTCATCGCCGAGCGCATCTTTTCCTACCGCACTCATCACCACTCCATGCAATCCTAATTTAGATACATGATAGGCAAAATTTGCAGGTGCTCCACCCAATTGACGACCTTGTGGCAACATATCCCACAAAATCTCCCCAAAACCTATAATTGTGGAAACATTATGCATTTCCTATTTTACCATTGAGGCAAAGGATACAGGAATGGGGGTGGTGAAATTCATTTCACGACGTGTGATTGGGTGTACAAAACGCAATGTTTGTGCATGAAGAGCAAGACGATGAATAGGACTTGTTTTCGCTCCATATTTACGGTCGCCAACGATAGGATGACCGAGATCCTTCATATGCACACGAATTTGGTTTTTTCGACCAGTATCAAGTTCCACTTCAAGCAAAGTGTAACCATTTTTGCTCTTTATGGTTGAGTAGCGAGTTACGGCGAGTTGACCTTCGTCGGGATTTTCAGTTGAATACACCTCAAATTGAGTATTTTCAGCGAGATAACTCTTGATTGTACCTTCGGGTTCATCAACTTTACCCTCTACAACGGCAAGATACTTACGATTAAGCACCATATTGTTCCAGTTGTGTTGCATTGCTTCTTTAGCCTCTACACTCTTTGCAAACATCATTAAACCCGATGTATCGCGGTCAAGACGATGCACAATAAATATCTTATTACGAGGATCTTGCCATTTTACATAATCGCGCACAATAGAATATGCAGTGCCATCTTTTACTTTATCAGTACCCATTGATAGCAATCCGTATCCTTTATTTACTACGATAATGTCATCATCTTCATACACCAATTGCATACGGCGATGATAAAACACTTGAAACTCGCGTGAAAGATTCACCTTCACCACATCACCTGGGTGAAGTTCGGTATTGAATTGAGTTAGTGGCACATTATTTACCGCTACTTGATTATGTTTGAGATAATCCTTTATAGTAACGCGCTTGCGTTGTGGCATTGATTCAAACAAGAATGGCAACAAAGTAGTTTCAGCTGTCACCTCATATGTTTCGATCACATCAGGGCGAAAGGGTTGGCGTTCTGCCCCCGGTTTATGGTTTAATTTCTTTGCCATAGGGATTATGCTTTTTTACGTGTTGTTGCACGACGACGAGTCGCAGTCTTTTTAGGAGCAGAATCTTGCGATTCAATTATCTCTTTACACTCTTCTAAAGTCAATTCAGCAGGATCTTTTACGGTCTTTGGAATCTTATAATTTGACTTCTTGTAAACAATATATATTCCATAACGACCATTAAGGATTTGTAAATCTTTATCTTCGGCAAATACCTTAACCACCTTCTTCGTCTCAGCATCTCGTTTATCTACGATTAATTGCACTGCTTCATCAAGTGAAATTGCTGCTGGTGCATAATCCTTAGGAATTGACACAAACTTATTATCGTGCTTGATATATGGACCAAAGCGACCCACTGCTATCGTTACATCTTTTCCTTCAAACTCACCAATAGTGCGTGGGAATTCAAATAGTTTCAAAGCCTCTTCAAGTGTAATAGTTGACACTGATTGACCTTTTAACAACGATGCAAATTGAGGTTTCTCTTCGGTGTCACCCTCGCCCAATTGCACGAGTGGACCGAAGCGACCAATCTTCACCGATACTGGTTTGCCTGTTTTAGGATCCACACCCAATTGACGCTCACCTACTTTGTGTTCAAGACGCATATTCATAGCCTCTTCAACTCCAGGGTGAAAGATTGTATAGAAAGAGTTAATTTCGTCGGTCCACAACAACTTACCTTCAGCTACGTCGTCAAATTTCTCTTCAACCTTGGCTGTGAAGTTATAATCAAGGATATTAGGGAAATATTTAGTCAAGAATTCATTAACTACTACACCTATATCGGTAGGGATAAGTTTACCCTTATCAGCACCCACTGTTTCGCTTTTTGTGCGAGTTGTGATTTTGTCTCCTTTGAGAGTGAGAGTCATAAATTCACGTTTTTCTCCTTGTTTGTCACCCTTCTCAACATATTCACGTTGTTGAATAGTTGAGATAGTAGGAGCGTATGTTGATGGGCGACCAATACCCAATTCTTCCATCTTTTTCACGAGTGATGCCTCGGTGTAACGGATAGGTTGTTGAGTAAAGCGTTGAGTTGCTACAATATCTTTATTTACGAGAGCATCTCCTACATTCATTGCAGGGAGCAATCCTTCTGAAGCTCTTTCAGCATTATCATCATCATGCCCCTCGATATATACATTCAAGAAACCATCAAATTTGATAACCTCACCAGTTGCAACGAAATGCTCGCTACGAGTTGAAGGATGGATTTCGATAGTAGTCTTCTCCAATTCGGCATCAGCCATCTGCGATGCAATTGTACGCTTCCAAATAAGCCCGTAGAGGCGTTTTTCTTGCGATGTACCATCGATTGTTTGATTGTTGATGTATGTTGGGCGAATCGCTTCGTGAGCCTCTTGAGCACCTTTAGAATTGGTGTGATAGCGACGCACCTTGAGATATTGTTCTCCAAGTTTCTCCTTAATCTCAGCCGAGATAGTATTTATAGCCAACGAAGATAGATTTACCGAGTCGGTACGCATATATGTGATATGTCCTGCTTCATATAGTCGTTGAGCCACCATCATTGTTTGCGATACTGTAAAACCAAGTTTACGCGATGCCTCTTGTTGCAATGTTGAGGTTGTAAATGGTGGTGCAGGCGATTTTTTCACAGGTTTTACTGTTACATCAGTAACATTGTATATAGCACCTATACAATCTTGGAGGAAATCGTGCGCTTCTTTTTGACCTGAGAGACGTTTTGACAATTCTGCTTTCACCTCAGCACCATCAGCAGTAGTAAATACTGCATTTACTCTGAAATATGGTTCAGATTGGAAACCTTTAATTTCCTCTTCGCGCTCTACGATAAGGCGCACTGCTACCGATTGCACACGACCCGCAGAGAGTGCTGGCTTGATTTTCTTCCACAATACTGGAGAAAGTTCAAAACCCACGATGCGGTCAAGTACTCGACGAGCTTGTTGTGCATCAACAAGGTTCATATCTATCGAACGAGGGTTCTCAATCGCATTGAGAATTGCATTTTTTGTAATTTCATGAAACACAATACGACGAGTATTCTCAGGTTTCAATCCCAACACTTCATAAAGGTGCCATGAGATAGCTTCCCCTTCGCGGTCCTCATCGGAAGCGAGCCACACCATTTGTGCCTCACTTGCCATTTTCTTTAATTGTGCTACAAGATCCTTCTTATCTGAAGGGATTTCATATATAGGTTGGAAGTTATTCTCAACATCAATGCTGAAATTCTTTTTCTTCAAGTCACGAATATGACCGTAACTCGACATTACTTTATAATCTTTGCCAAGGAATTTTTCGATAGTTTTGGCTTTAGCTGGTGATTCGACTATTACTAAATTTTTCAGCATATACTATTCCTATTTTAATTTTCGACCGACAAAATTAGAAAAAAGAAATCATATAGCTACTATTATCAATAAATTATCAGCTATTTTTTAACATTGTTTTCCCATATTTGGGTGAAAATTGGAGCAAAATACACATTATTATATAGAGGACCGAGATTTTTGTCCAAAAATAAAGCGACCGTTATCGCATGATAACGGTCGCCAAATATAGATGTGTTAGTTTATTACTTTGAAGCTTTCTTTGCTTTGCGACGGTCAGTGAGGTAAGCAACAGGTGATGCTACAAACATAGTAGCAAGAGTACCGATGATTACACCAAGCAACATTGCGAATACGAAGCTACGGATTGCATCACCACCGAGGATGAAGATACAAAGCAACACGAGCAATGTAGTAGCTGATGTCATCACTGTACGACCCAATGTTGAGTTGATTGACTTATTGATAGTAGTGAAGAAGTCTTGTTTAGGATAAAGACCTACATTTTCACGTACACGGTCAAATACCACCACTGTGTCATTGATTTGGTAACCGATGATTGTCAAGATTGCAGCGATGAAGTTTTGGTCAACTTCCATTGCAAATGGCAACCAACCCCAAGAGATTGAGTAAACACCAATGATAGAGAATGTTGTGAATGCTACTGCTGCAAGAGCACCTACAGAGAATGCTACATTACGGAAACGCAACAAGATGTAGAGGAACATTGCGATAAGTGAAAGAATCACAGCAATGATTGCGCTTGTGCGCATATCGTCAGCCACAGTAGGACCTACTTTTTGAGAACTGATGATACCTTGGCTTGCGTCGGTAGTAGAGAATTCTTCAGCAGTCATACCTTCACGAAGGTAAGGTTTCAATACTTCAAACAATTTATCAGCGATTTCTTTATCTACGCTAGCCTCGTCGTTTTCAATTTTGTAGTTTGTTGAAATACGAACTTGGTTAGAGTTTTCAATAGTGATAACTGATACAGAAGCACCTTCAAACGCAGGAGCGAGTTCTTCTTGAAGCTTAACTGGATCTACGCTTTGTTCAAATTTAGCAACATAGTTGCGACCACCTGAGAAGTCGATACCTTGGTTAAGACCTTTCATGAAGAAAGATGCAATAACAACAACGATGAACGCTGCGCAAATAGAGAATGAAACTTTGCGAGCACCGAGGAAGTTATAGTTAGCGTTAGTAAATACATTCTTTGACAATGCAGTAGTGAATGTAAGTTTTTGGAATGCTTTTGTTTTACCCCACCAGATGAATACGATACGGCTCAAATATACTGCTGTGAAGAATGAACAAACGATACCGATAATCAATGTAGTTGCGAAACCTTTGATAGGACCTGTACCGAAGTACATCAAGATAACACCAGTAATAATTGAAGTCAAGTTAGAGTCGAAGATTGCAGAGAATGCGTTGCTGTAACCGTCAGCGATAGCTGCGCGTACGTTTTTACCAGCGCGAAGTTCTTCTTTTGTACGTTCGAAGATAAGTACGTTAGCGTCCACTGCCATACCGAGAGCAAGAACGATACCGGCGATACCCGACATTGTCAATACTGCTTGGAATGAAGAGAGGATACCAAATGTGAAGAACAAGTTGCAGATAAGAGCGAAGTTAGCTACAATACCTGGGATAACACCATAGTAAGCCATCATGAAGATCATCAACAACACGAGAGCAACGATGAATGAAGTGAAACCAGCTTCAATAGCTTGTTGACCAAGTGATGGACCGATAACCATGTCAGAGATGATTTCAACCTTAGCGGTCATTTTACCACTCTTCAATACGTTAGCCAAGTCTTTTGCTTCTTCTACAGTGAAGTCACCAGTAATTTCTGAACTACCACCTTCGATAGCGTCGTTTACGTTAGGAGCAGAATATACACGATCATCAAGAACGATAGCGATTTGGTTACCTACGTTAGCACCTGTTACACGAGCCCAACCTTTAGCACCTTCGCCATTCATTGTCATAGATACTGTATTACCTTTGAAGTCATCAAAACCTGTAGATGCATCAACTACACAGTCACCATTAAGTGCAGGTTTGCCATTTGTTGATTGCAATACATAAAGACCATAACCAAGAACGATTTCTTCGCCAGTAGTGCGGTCGGTATATTTTTCAGGTTTTACACTCCAACGAAGTTCCATATCAGCAGGGAGGATTTTTTTAGCCTCACCATAAGCCAAGATAGAATCAACTGCTGCAACGCCCATTTCATCAGCTATATAACCAGCAATTGATGCACCTGGGTTAGAGTTTAATACATAGTTGAAGAGTGATTTTTTACCAGCGTTAACTGAGTCAGCAGCAAATGCTTGATCGAGTTGAGCAAGAGCATTGAATGCGCTTGTGCGATCTTCCATCTTATAAGCTGTATAGAATTCAAGAGCAGCAGAACGGAGCAAAAGTTCGCGAACACGATCGTGGTCTTTTACACCTGGGAGTTCAAGAAGGATTTGACCATCTTTATCTTTAAGCACTTGAATGTTAGGAGAAACAACACCAAATTGGTCGATACGGCTACGGAGTACGTTAGTTGCCGAAGTTTCTACGAGGCTCTTAACCTCTTCTTTAATTTTTGCTCTTACAGCATCAGCATCATCACCTTTAGCTACTTTGTCCTTGAACAATTCAGCATAGTTTGCTTTTGGATTAAGTTTGCTATACTCTTCGATGAATGAACCTACGAAGTCATCAGATTGGTGTTTTGCTACTTGTTCGTCAGCAAATTGAAGTGCTTTTTCAAACACTGTGTCATTTGCAGCAACATTAGCCATACCACGAACTACGTCGGGCATTTCCAATTGAAGAATTACGTTCATACCACCCTTGAGGTCAAGACCGAGGTTTACACCCCATTTACGCACCTCGTTGAGAGTATAACCGAGATAAACTGTTGAATCACCGTGGCTTTTAAGGTATTGGTTATAAGCCATGTTGTAAGTCTCAGATTCGCTTCCTTCTTCACCAGCCAATTGAAGAGCATACTCTTCAGCTTTCTTTTCGTAGCTATTTGATACAAAAGAGAATGACATGTAGAAGAGACACACTATCACCAAGAAAATAGCGATAATGCCAGAAACGGTTGTTCCTAAAGTTCCTTTACTTTGCATTTTAAGTTAATATTATTTTAAGTTATTAATTGTTTTTCGAGTCTATTTCAGCTTGCAAATATACAAAATTTCTTTGTATTACACCAAGTTGATTGCCGATTTTTGCGTTTATATAACCTATATATCTCCAAATCAGCCAATTTTTATACAAAAAGCAACGGTGTGTGATGATTTTCATCAACCACACACCGTTTTATATTGTTTTGTCTAAAATTATTGGGGTTTATTAAAATTTATATGTTGCTCCTACCAACCCTGTAAATCCTTGTGATGGAATATCGTAAAGGAGTTCATATTTGTGATTAAACAAGTTTTCTAAACGAGCAAAGAAACTCCATTGATCGGTAAGTCGATATAATCCTCCAAGAGAAAGATTATTTACATGACCAAGTGAAACACGATTATACTCAAAAGCATTTATGAATTGGTTTGAGTGGAAAATCATTTCATAAGTGTGACGACCTCCACGATATTCATAATCAAGCGAAATATCAAGCGAAGATATAGGAGTTACCATAAGCGATGCATTCACTACATGCTTTGCTCGGTCGCGCCACATAAAATATCCATTTGATTCTTTATCAGCAGAATGATCAATATAGTATTGCTTATCTGTTTGTTGTGGAGCTACTGTATATCGAGCTTCAATTTTAGCCCATTTTTTATAACTATATGAAGCTCCTACACCCACATGCCAACCACGAATGTCAGTTTGCTCCATTTTTTGATTATAATTTTCGTGTCTTCTTTCGTCTGTATCTACAATAGGCATATACCAATCATTAGCCATTGCATAACCACCAAACAGTTCTAATGTTGCACCCTTAAATGGACCAAATATCACACCTGCATCAGCCACCAATGGCAATTCAGATTGATCATAAGCCATCAATGGAGAGAAATAGTGTGATTCTTCAAACATTGACGATATTGTATTTGCATGCACTCCACCAGTAAAGTTTGCATACGCCGAGAGTGTTGTAAATCCCGCCCAATCAAGCTCGGTTGTTGACCAGTCGAAATGCACATCTGGTGCAACTGTAAAGTTCTTATCAACCGAGGTTCCAGCTTGAAAATCTAACTTTACACCTATTTTGGCTTTCAAATTCTTATATGTCAAGTCATAATGAGGAGTCAACGAGAATATCGCTCGATTGTATGGTTTATAATTTTCATAACAACCAGAACCATAATATTGTGCCCACCACTCGGTTGTTGAATGCTCATCAAAAAGCATTGTTGTTGCAAAGTCTAATCCAACAGTTGATAAATCACTCATTTCAATTGTTGCGCCAGCATTTACATAACCTACATGCTCTTTTATAGGATTAAGCGCGTTGCCAAAATCAAACCTATATTTTTCCGCTAATGAGTCCACCTCAGTTTGAGTGGCAGCACTTATACCCTTTTCAAATCCAAAATAGCTATATCCTAATCCAACGTTGTATTTCAAACCTCCTATAGACGACAACCATTTGGCATCTACATTTGTACGATGTACATTTTGAGCAAATCCCTTCTTCCAAGGATAAGTAAATGCGTTAAAAGAGTAACCTGCGACAGCAGTCAACAAAGTTCTTTGAGAAATTCTATGAGCAAAGTCAATATCGACATTCACTTCATGATCATCAAATGTAAACTCTTCACCACTTCTCACTTTTCCATCATAGGTTTTGCCATTATATTGCACCCATGTGTTGAGTTTCATGTCTTCACTATCAACAATTCGATACCCTGCCGAAAAATCAAGGTTGTAGATAGGGAAATAGCCCAACATTGCATAGCCACGATAAGGAGATAATTTCATTGTATCAACATTATCGGCTGGTTCGAGTTGTGTTATAAACGCAGACACCTCGGCAGTCTTCGCTCTATCATTAAATGACAAAGGCGAATGTTTTATGGTTGATACAGGAATTTGAGGTGAAATTGTCATCTTACTCGTTTCCTTCAACTCGGGAACGATATCTTTATCGATTGTTATCTCTTTGCTCAATTCTTGTGATGTTGCACCTAATGCTACTGCAATCGCAACAAGAGTAAGTATATATCGCATCTTATTCATATCAATCTTTATTTAAGACGTTCATCAATCATTTTGAAAATATCAGCATCTCCACCGGGGTAGTTATCACGCAATGTGCGCAAATATTCATTTGCTTCAAATGTTTTTCCCTCTTTGCGGTTGATATCTGACAATACGATGTAACCACGAGCCAACCAATATTGGTGTGGTGTGCCCGATGATAAGAATTCCTCAATTACGATACGAGCATTTTCAAGTTCACCGATCTCGTAGTAGTATTGTGATAATTCAATAGCACTCATTGCTCCATAGATATCCTCAACATCTTCAGCAAGTGACTCCCATATCTCAATTGATTCAGATGCCTTACCTGTACGACTCAACGATATCGATTTTGCATACATCACCTCCGATTCTAATTCGTCGTCATTTTGCGAGTTCAACAATTCATTGGCTTTTTCTATCACAATACCATATTTTTCCAAGTCATAAGCTGCTCGAAGAATACCCATACGCGCTTCATTCAACACTCTTGTTGATGATGCACATTTCTCTAATTTTTGGTAGTCGGCAAGTGCCTTTTCTGCTTTGCCTTGATTGTACTCAATTTCAGCTTTTATTGAAAGAGCCAACTCTACCGATGTATTATCGGGGTAGCGAGAGATAATCTCTTCAGCATAAGCCAATGCTTTTTCCTCGTTGTTGTTTTTGTATTCATACTCTGCTAATATCGCCAATGCCGATACCTCGTGTATAGCACCCGGATATTTTTTCACATACGAACGCAACTGACTCACATCATCATTATTCAAATATGCTGCTTCAGCGGCATTATATGCAGCCTCTTCAATGTCTGATTGCTCGATTGGCATAACACCTGGCACAGTCGACATAAATGCAGTATATGACTCAAGTTGATCGTCAGCTGCATATAGGCGCATCAAGTCTTGACTTGCCACTTGTGCTTCGTCGCTTGTAGCATAATTTGTTATTACGGCCTTGTATGCCTCTATTGCTTCGGTTTTGTTGCCATTATTCAAATATGCAATCGCTAATTGCAAATATCCGTTACGACCTTGTGCCGTAGCAGGATACTCTCTCACAAGTTGCTTATAGGTTTCAATAGCTTGATTATATCTATCTTGATCAACATAGCATTGTGCTTTTTCAAGCAAAGCAGATGGAGCAATACCCGACGAGGGGTATTCTTCAAGCATTTCGTCAAGAATTTTAATTTTTGCATTAATATCTCGGCAGTACCCCTTCATCATTGCTTTTTGATATAATGCATAATCGCCAGTGGCCTTATTTTCGTCATATGCTCTGTCATAGTTTTCGGCAGCAGCAACATAGTCTTTTTTGAAATAGAAGCAATCTCCCATGCGGCAATAAGCATCAGCAACGACCTTTTGGTCAAGTAATCCTGGGTCATCGAGTGCATTTTCAAAATTTGTAATAGCATCATCATATCTGCCTCTTTTATATCGAGCATAAGCAAGATTATAATAAGCCAATGGTAGATTAGGTTCATCGTCAGCCGATACATTTACATAAGCTAAATAGTAACCAGCGGCATCATCATAATCCTCTTGAACATAATAACAATTACCCAACCATAAGTCAGCCTCACGAGCCAATGCTACATCATATTTAGCATAAGCCTTTGATTGAATAAATCGAGATATTGCTTGCGTGATTTTATCTTGAGCAAAGTCACGAGTACCAAGTGTGTACAACACTCTTTGTTTTGCTTTTAAAATATTTGTACCTGGTTTCTTAATCTCTTCAATGCTCTTCAATGCTTGTTCGTAGTTATTGTCGGCCATATAACCAGTTACTACATATTCTTGCACCTTAGGAGCAAATGTGCTATTAGGAAAACGGCGTAAAAATTCCTCAAAGTTTGCTACTGAGTTGCCAAATGGGATTGTACCACCATGCGAACTTGCCACAGCATAGTTATAAAATGCCAATTCTTGCATTTCCAAATCGTGATCCATCTTCACGGCTTTATTGAGAGCCAACATCGCTGCTTGATAGTCTTTTTTCTTCAATAACGATTGACCAATCAAGAGGTATGCACCTTGCCCCATTGCATTGTCTTCGCCAACAACACCCTCAAGCGACTCGATTGCTTGAGTGTATTCGTGGTTTTTATATTGGCTCACACCAAGTATATAGCGAGAAGATGGTAGTGGCGACTCTACAGCATCAACATATGATTGCAAATATGGAATTGCTCTCACTATGTCACCTAAATTGTAAAGCGATTCACCAGCAATGCGATTAGCCTCGGCAGTGTATAATGGATCTACATCATCGCGTTTGAGAAGTTTTTGAGAAGTAGATAATGCACGCTTATAGTCTTTATCCAAGAAATATACTTGGCTCTTATAGTATTCCGACATTTCACCAAGATTCGACTTTGAGTCCACTTGATTGAAGAAATCAATAGCAGTGCCATAGTCTTTGTTAGTGTAAGCAATGTATCCAGTGTAAAACTTAGCCGAATTGCCATATTTTTTTGATTTCAACAATGGTTGGAATTCGTTTGATGCATCAGCATAATCAGCTAAACGGAGGTGACAATATGCTTTGCGATAGGCATAATCTTTCGCACGAATATAATCCAACGACTTTGGTTCAACCATTTTATATTGAGCCAATGCAGTTGCATAATCTTCATCATTGAAATAGCAATCCCCTATCGCCATTTGCGCATCTACTCTATATATTGAAGTTGGATATTTCACAATAAAATCCTCCAATAGTGTGCATGCATCAGCATCTCCCTTCATCATTGATGACATAACGATATAATACTCTGCCATCTCTTGTTGTTGAGCTGTAGGATTTAACTCCAATAATTGCGACATTTGGTCGATACATCCTTGATAATTCTTATCATCATACATTGATATCGCACGATCGTGATACCCCTCAATCATTGGAGAATTCATTTGAGCAGTAGCACTAAAAATCGCAGTGGCTACGATTGCCGAAATCAGGATTTTTTTCTTCATAAACTCGTATGTCGTTAATGAATTATTTGTCGTTTTTAATTATTTACACAAAGATACAACCCTTTTAGGTTATATTGCCATTTATTTATCAAAAAAAATTGCTAAAATCTTCATTTTAGCAATTCTATAATTTTTTTCACCAGCGTGTTTGACCCTCGCCCGTGATTATATATTTATAAGTCGTTATTTCGGGCAGAGCCATAGGTCCTCGAGCATGGAGTTTTTGGGTTGAAATACCTATTTCTGCCCCAAATCCAAACTGTCCGCCATCGGTAAATGCTGTTGATACATTGGCATACACACATGCAGCATCTACATCTCGACAAAACTGATTTATAGCCTCTTCATCTTGCGCTACAATTGATTCACTATGACGCGAAGTGTGAGTTTCGATAAATTCAATCGCTTCATCAATATTTGCAACAGTCTTTATCGACATCTTATAGTCGAGCCATTCACGCCCGAAATCATCGGCTATTGCACGTTCTAATTTATCATATTTTCCTTCAAGAACTGCATACGATTCCTCATCGGCATATATCGTAACCCCTTTATCGGCGAGAGGTGCACAGATTTGAGGCAAGTCACTCAAGCGCACTCGATCAAGCACCAACGTGTCGAGCGAATTGCACACACTCACACGGCGCGTTTTAGCATTCAATACTATCTCACGAGCATGCTCAGTTAATCCCGACTGATGCAAGTAAGTGTGACATACTCCTGCACCAGTTTCAATTACCGGTACACGCGAATTATCGCGTACAAAGTCTATGAGTTGCTTGCTTCCGCGTGGAATTATAAGGTCAACCTTACCCACTGCGCCGAGCATTTCAGCTGTCGCTTCGCGTGATGTGGGCAAAAGCGCTACTGTATTTTCATCAAAACCGTTGTCGGTAAGCACCTGGCGAATGATTGACACAGCACATTCATTTGTGTCGCGCGCATCGCTACCACCTTTGAGCAAACATGCACTACCTGCCTTCACACAAAGAGAGAACACGTCAAACGTCACATTAGGACGTGCTTCATAAATTACCCCGATAACGCCAAACGGCACCGACACCTTGTTGATTATCATTCCATTTGGACGAGTAACACTCGACAATGTTACATTCAACGGAGATGGCAATGATGCCACCGAACGCATATCTGAAGCAATATCACGAAGACGACCATCGGTCAATTTTAGTCGGTCATACTTGGGATCGCTTTCACTCATTCTCGCTAAGTCGAGAGCATTTGACTCAAGAATTTTCTCAATATTTGCCTCTACGGCATCGGCAAGTATCATCAACAAATCGTTGATTTTTTGAGCCGAAATGCGATTGAGCGCACGTGCTGCTATGCGAGCCGATTTATATATATCATTCATTGTTGTTAGTCAATATAAAGATAATCACTATGCACAAGAGGACGAGCACCACTCTCCCCTATCACTTGGCGAGCCATTTCAGAGTCGCACCCCACCTTTCCCACGGCAATTACACTACCATCGGGGGCTATAACTTTCACAATATCATATTTCTCAAAATCGCCTACCACGGCTGTTACGCCCACAGGGAGCAGACTCGCACCACGAGCCGACAATAGCGCATCGGTAGCACCTTGATTGATATGTAATTCCCCTTTAGCAAACCCTTCACTATGCGCAATCCATTTTTTTACGCCCGAAGTTGCTTCGGCCGATGGATGAAACATTGTATATGGCACTTTTCGCTCAGGATTTACCACATCAAGCAAAATATTATCGCGTTTGCCGTTAGCAATAATCACAGCAATACCCTCTGATGCCACCTTGCGAGCAATGCGATATTTTGTAGCCATGCCTCCACGACCAAACGAAGATTTACCCTCTTGAATCACATCCGACACATCGTTTTGCAAGTCAATATCGGTAATCACTTTTGAATTTTCATCGCTTGGATTGCCGTCATACACACCATCGATATTACTTAATATCACCAGCGCTTGCATATCCATCATTGTGGCAATGAGGCCAGAGAGTTCATCGTTATCGGTAAACATCAATTCGGTTACTGACACGGTGTCATTTTCGTTTACAATGGGGATAACTCCATTGGCAAGCATCACCTCCATACAATGTTTTTGATTGAGGTAATGGCGACGAGTAGAGAAATTCTCTTTTGTAGTCAACACCTGACCACAAGTCATGCCATGCTCACGAAATAGTTCGTAGTAACGATTTATAAGTTTTGCTTGCCCCACAGCGCTATAAAGTTGTCGAGCCGAGACGGCATCGAGTTTCTTATTTTCACGCAATTCGCTACGTCCCGATGCTACTGCCCCCGACGAAATCATAATCACACCCACCCCCATGCGATGCAACTCGGCGATTTGGTCAACGAGTGCACTCATGCGAGTGATATCGAGCGTGCCATCTTGACGAGTGAGCACGTTGCTACCTATTTTTACTGCGATGCGTGAATAGCGGCTGTTCATAATCTCTATGTTTTATTTCTTGTTGCGAATCTCTACACGGCGAATTTTTCCACTGATAGTTTTTGGCAATTCGTCAACAAATTCCACAATACGTGGGTATTTATATGGAGCGGTAACGCGTTTCACATGATCTTGAATCTCTTTAATCAATGCGTCGCCTGCTTTATCTTTATAATCTTTTGCCAATACGATGGTTGCCTTCACTACTTGACCACGAATTTCATCGGGCACACCTGTGATCGCACATTCTACCACTGCAGGGTGCGTCATCAACGCACTTTCCACCTCAAATGGACCAATACGATATCCCGATGACTTAATAACATCGTCGGTGCGACCTACAAACCAGAAATATCCATCTTCATCACGCCAAGCCACGTCGCCAGTGTGATAAATTCCATCATGGTAAGCCTCATAAGTGAGTTCGGGATCATTGAGATATTCCTTAAACAATCCTACGGGTTTTACTCCATTGGTACGAACAACGATTTCGCCTTGTTCACCATCTTCAGCCCATCGACCGTCGGTAGTGAGAAGGTCAATATCATAAACAGGACCTTTGCAACCCATTGAACCTGGTTTTGGCTCAAGCCATGGATATGTAGCAATGGTAAGGGTAGTTTCGGTTTGACCAAATCCTTCCATTAATTTAATACCTGTCAAGCGTTTCCATTCGTCATACACTTTTGGATTGAGGGCTTCACCTGCAATCGTACAATATTTAAGTGTTGAGATGTTGAATTTTGTCAAATCTTCACGAATGAGGAAACGGAACACTGTAGGAGGTGCACAGAATGATGTGATACCATGCTTGTCAATCATGTGGAGCACATCTACTGGCTCAAATTTTTCGAAGTCATATACAAACACATTTGCACCAGCAATCCATTGTCCATATAATTTTCCCCACACTGCTTTTCCCCAACCTGTATCGGCAAGAGTCAAGTGGAGGCTATCCTCTTTTACATTGTGCCAAAACGAACCTGTGATTATATGTCCGAGTGGATAAGTGAAGTCGTGAGCCACCATTTTAGGGTTGCCTGTTGTTCCCGATGTAAAATACATCAACGACACATCATCGTTGGTATTAGCCACCTCAGGGCGAACAAATGGAGATGCTGCATCAATCTCTTTATTAAAGTCAAACCACCCTTCGGGCACGATAGGACCTGTAGAGATAAGAGTAGTTAACGATGGACATTTTGGCAATGATTTTTGAATGTGATTTACCACAATTTCGTCGCCAGTTGCTACGATGGCCTTGATATTTGCCTTTTCGCAACGATATATGATATCTTTTTCAGTCAAAAGGTGTGTTGCTGGAATCACTGTTGCACCGAGTTTATGAAGAGCCACAATTGAGAACCAAAATTGATAGTGACGTTTCAAAATCAACATCACCATATCACCTCGACCAATACCTTGCGCAGCAAAGAAAGATGCAGTTTTATCACTTTCGCGTTTAATATCGGCAAAAGTAAATTGAATTACCTCACCTTGGTCATTGGTCCAAAGGAGTGCTTTTTTATTTGGTTCTTTTTCAGCCCAAGCATCAACAACATCATATCCGAAGTTGAAATTTTCGGGAACATTTATCTTGAAGTTTTGCATAAAGTCCTCGTATGATTCAAACGAGACTTTGTCTAAAAACTTTTCTAACATAAGTTCTATATTTTTGAGGAATTTTCTTCTTTAATTACGAGATAATAGCAAGGAATTTTACGGTTTCACCACCTACGGTGCGCATACCATGTTGCAATGTTGCATCAAACATAATGCTATCGCCTGCATTGAGAATTGTTGATTTACCATCAACTACAATCTCCATCTTACCTTGCAATACATAGTTAAATTCTTGTCCTTGGTGAGAGTTCATTGTCATAGGCTTGTCAGCATCAACTGGCTCCACTGTAACAATAAATGGTGATACTACACGATTAGAAAATCCTGCAGCCAAGTCTTGATAACTATATGCTTTTGTGCGTTCAACCTTTACACCTTTGCCAGCACGAGTCACAAAATATGATTGCATCTTAGGTTCTTCGCCAAAAAGCAATGCAGTCAATTCTATTCCATATTTTGCCGCAATGCGATGAAGAAAACTTACGGGAATATCCTTTACACATGTTTCATAATTAGTGTATTCTTGTGGTGTTACACCACAATCGGTAGCAAACTCCTCTACCGACAAATCAAGAGCATCGCGCAATCCTTGCAAACGATTTGCTACTTCTTGTATATGATTCATAAGCAATATGTTTTTATGATTTTCTATATTAACGACAAAAATAATACTTTTTCCCCTATAAATATAGCATATTGAAAGAAAATATCGTTTTATGCACACATTTTTTCATTTTGAGCAACGCATATTACTCAAAACAAAAAACAGTCGACACACTATAGTGCATCGACTGTTCGAGTTATATGGAAGTAATCTATGATTATTTCACATGTTTCAATGAAACAACGCCATTAGCAGTTGTAACTTTGATTACATAAGCACCTGTTGCGAGGTGGTTGATGTCGAATGTTGGCAATCCTTCAACATTAGCCGACTCTACGAGTTGTCCACCAATGTTGTAGATTTCAACCTTTTCTGCAGCAGTAAGTACCACTACATTGTCGCTATTTACATATACTTTAGCATTATTGCTTGTTACATCTTCAACACCACTTTGCGCGCTGTAAACAAATGTCATTACATCTGAGTAAGCTGTTTTATTAGAAGCAGAAGATGCTGTTTTGTAAAGACCTTGAGCGCGTACATAATAAGTAGTACCTTCAACTAGCTTAGCCGATGAAATTGTGATTTCACCTGCAGGTTTTGTTGCATATTCAAGGTCGCTCAATGTGTAAGCAGTTTTACCTGTGCGGCCAAATGATGATGTTTTAGAGATTTCGATAGTAACCGAAGTAAGACCATCATAAGGATTCACCTCAATTGGTTGATTGCTATACACTGTAGCACCATTTGTGAGTGGACGAGCAAACACAGGAGCATCAAATGAAGAGATTTCAACAGTTTTGAATGCCACTGCATCACTTGTTGATGTAATACCATCTTTAGCAGCAATCACACGCACATAATAATCATTATAAGATGAAAGTGTGCGAGCTGGCACTGTTACCGATGAATTTTTAGTTGTTGCAGAGTAAACTACTTTTTCAAAATCAGATGCTTTTGAAATTTCCACAGTAAACTCACAACCATCGATAGGAGACCAAGTGATAGTAGGGGTCAAAGACACTGCTGTAGCAGCTTCTACAGGTGATGTGATAGCAATTTTTGATGCTACAAACGAACCTGTTGCCGACACTTGATCAAGAGCATTAGGTTTCTTTGAAATTACACGCCAGTAATAAGTGTTACCCGACTCAATTGATGCTTCAAGAGCTGTGATTGAAACTTTATTTTCATCAGTTTCTGCATCACCTACCATTTGAGTAAAGTTTGCATCTTTAGCCATTTCTACGCGATACATTGTGCCATCGCCGTTCCATGCAAATGTAAACAAGTCGGGAGCTTTTTCACCATTAACTGGGAAAGTGAGTGTAGGTTTAGCTGCTGTAGTAACAGCTTTTCCTGCAAACAATGGAGAATATTCGTTACCATAACGGTCGTAAACACACACAGCCCAATTGTAACCCGAAGCTTTATCTGAAGGGATAGCATAGCTATTAGTATAGCACACTTGTTCGAGATATTGTTTTTGGCAAGTGAATTCTGATTCGCTCAAAGTTGTTGGCACAGCATATACTGTATAACGCATACCGTCAACTTTGTCCCAAGTCAAAGTTGAACCTGAAACAGTGACATTTGATGTCATTTTTGGGTCACGCACATTGTTCCAGTGACGCAATGGAGTCAAAGCCTTGTTTTGATAAGCATATTGATAGAGAATATCGCCAAGATACTGACGGTTAGTGCCATCATATTTTTCGGTATAGTTATTGAATGTTTTGTATTCAAAGTAAACCAAACCTGTTTCATCTTGACGGTTAAATTCACGGCTCATGTTAATCTCATTAATCAACGCTTGAGCACCAGCACTTGCATCTGAAGTGTAGTCGGTAGGAGATGTAGAGATATACATGTGACGATCAAACTTAATAGCAGCATCAATCCACCATTCACCACGTTTTGTAAACTCATTCACCCAATAAACTTGAGGTGACACGAAGTCGAGTTGTTGGTGTTTGAGCCAGTAAAGAGGGTCAGAGTAGATAGTGTTGTATTGGAAGTCGCCACCAAGAGCTGGCATACCATATTCAGTCTCTACATTGGGGGGAGATGATTTACCTGCAGGTGAAATACCGAAACAAACGTAAGGTTTCACACTCTTAATCATTTTATTCATTTCACCCACCATGTGATTGATGTTAGCACGACGCCAGTCACCCATAGAGAGAGTAGTTCCACTTGCCTTATAGTCGGCATAGTCAGGAGCCGAAGAGTTTTCAGCAGTACCACCTTGTGGATAGAAATAGTCGTCGAAAATCACACCATCAATATCGTAGTTAGTTACGATTTCTTTTGTTACAGCAAGAATGCGTTCCAACACCTCTGGTTTAGCAGGATTAAGGACTCTATTTGAAGAAGAACCACTCATTAACCATTCTGGATGAGTAACTTCATAATCAAGTGCACCACCACCGTGTGAGCCATCTTTGCTTGTGTGATAACGATATGGGTTAATCCAAGCATAACACTCAATACCATATTCGTGACATGCTTCAATTACAAACTCAAATGGGTCAATTGCAGGAGCTGTACCACGTTTACCCGATACCGATTTAGCCCAAGGTTCATATGACGATTTATATGTAGCATCGCACTCTGAACGCACATGGTAGTAAAGCACATTGATACCTTGCGCTTTGTATGTTGCCATACGCTTGCGAAAGATATTCTTTTGCGACTCAGCATTACCCGATGTGAGTGACGCCGTAGGCCAGTGACCAAGGAATGGAGTACACCACATTGCACGATGCTCACGAGTAGTTTCAGCTTGTGCATCAACACTTGTAGTCATCAAAGCTATCGAAGCAAGAGTGGCAATACCTAATGATTTGATAAATTTATTCATAATTATAGTCATGATATTTTATAAAATCAAAGGTAACCGCCTGTCGCGGCAGTCACCTTTGTTAATATTTCAACTAAACCAAGGTTTAGAAGAGTTTTGAGAGAGTTGGGTTAATGGTTACACCAAGGATTTCATCACTTGTTTCACCATAGTTTTGACATTTTTGAGTTTCAGGATCGTAGTATACAAGACCAGTATGACCGTTACCAGCAGTTGACCATACGTCGTCAGCTTCTGCACGGAAACCAAAGTATACGCGACCATTGCTTGAATCAAGTGCTAATTGTTTAACGTAAACAGGTTCATCAGCAGTAGTGTTAACTGCTTTAGCTTCCATGTTTACAAAACCAGTAGCAGCACCAACTCCTACAGTAGCATCAGCAGCAGGAAGTGGATATTCTACGAAACCTGCACCTTTACCTGCTCCATGGATACCCCAAACGTAAAGTTTACCACGTTCTTCGTCGAGAGTATAAGAAGTAAACTTAATTGAAGTCAATACAATCTCAAATGGGATTGTAGCAGCAGCAGCAGCTTTTGAAGTAGTGTAAATATCAGAATCTGAGAAACGGAAGATACCATTACCTGAGTAGTTTTTACCCCACCACCAAATACCAGATTTATCGCGATAAATACCAGTAGAGATAGCACCATAAGCGATACCACGGTTGTAGTAAGGAATCAACTCATTAGTTGCCACATATTCTGTACGGAAATTATCAGAAGTTTTTGCTTGAACAAGACCACGTTCAGTCATTTTAATTCTTGAGAAACCACGGTTACGGTCGTTAAAGTAAATGTAACCATCATAGATATTACCTTGGAATGGGTCAGAGAATGCAGCACCACCCACGTTAGTAATAACTGTGTTTACATTTGTACCATCGGCACGCATTGCAGTGATTTTACCATCACCAAGCACACCACCTTCGTCGTTCACATAATAGTATTGCTTACCAGCATCAAGAATGTAAATCCAGTGACCTGTTGAAGTTTCACCTGTTTCTTCATTTGTTTCAGCTGTGCTACCATAAAGGATATTGAATGGATTTTCACCAGCGCTTACACCCATATCGTATGGCAATACTTTAGGATTACCCATTGAAGCAAGTTGTTCTTCATTCAACAATTTCATAGCTTTGATGTTACCACCCACTTGAGCATAATACAATGTAGGAGCTTCAATAGGAGATGCAACTTGTACATTGATGTATGATTGTTCAAGTTGACGTTCATCAGCCGAACCAAGGTTGAAGATAGCATCAATAGTTACTTGTTGTGAACCAAGGTTAGAGAATGAAATGTTTTGTGGACACTCTACAGCACCTGTTATAGAGTCAGTAGTAAATTCCATTGCAGAAGTAATCACGTTTCCATTAGCATCCTTAGCTCCTTCTGGGAATTTCCAAATATACTTAACCACTTTGTTGTATGGGTTAGGCAAACGAAGATCAAAAGAAACTTTAGCATCGTTAAGCAATACCAATTCAGATGGTTGACCATCTACTACAACTTCGGTAATTGATGGAGTAGGCACAATATCATAAATAAGGATAGGATAAGTGCGTGAGCCAACACCCCCTACTGTCAATGTAACATTATACAAATCAGCTTTTTTAAATTGAACGCAAGGAGCCATCGGGTCAAATTTACCATTTTCATCAGGTACTATAGAATACAAAGAGTCTGGACAATCAAAATCCCATGTAATTGGACCTGTTTTAGACGATGTATTTTTGAATTGGAAAGTTGACACTACATAATAATCAAGAGTATATTCATCTCCTAACACCTCATAGGTAAAATCTACATCGGGATCGGGGAAATTTTGAATTTCAGGATCTTGGTCAATACAAGCCGACATAGCAAGTGTAAAGAGACCAAGAATGCCTAATTTATTTAAAAATTTCATAATCTCTGAATTTTAAATATTAGTTAATTTCAATTTGTTTTTTGCTTGTATTAGAGACTTTTCCAACGTTACCATTAGTGTCGTAAACTCTAAATGAAGCATCTAATTTATAGTTGCGCTTGAATGAAATAGCATAACCATCTGAAGAACTATAAATCCATTCTTGGAATGTAATAGGTTCTACCAATGCTTTGAATGCTGGGATATATTCAGGACGAACTGTTGTTACTACAGAACCAAGGTCATCGCTATAGCGACTGAATACCCAAGAAGCTGATTCGTAAACTTCATAAGTTCTTGTTGTTGTGTCAGCAGCCAAAATCATATTGCCGTCTTTATCTTCATAAACTGCATCAATAGCAACTTCAGTATATACTGTTTTACCATCCTCAATAGTTTGATAATAGTAACCTACAACAGGAGCAGCTTTACCTGATACTTTTGGATTGTTGTAATCAATCCAACGAGTAGATTTATCAGTAGAACCTGCTTGAGCATCTTCTGCGTCATAAGCGATATCAGTTGGGAAATCAGTGCCAAATTGAGCATTAATTTCAGCAAAACGTTCATTAGTGAACGCATAGTTAATATAGAGATAACGCAATGCATTGTAGTTACCATCAGTTACGATAAGAGAGTCTACCTCTTTTTCAAATGCGTCAGCAAAACCTTCTGGGAAATATGCTTCGAATTTCTTATCATCCCATTCTTTTGGAGAATTCCAGTTTACAGGAGTAAGAGTTTCAGAAACAGGAACTTCTCCAGTAATTGAATATTGAGTAAGTGGTTGAAGCCCTTGAACAATTGAGTCTTGGTTTACTACCCACTCACCTTTCACTGAATCATAATAAGTATAGTAGCGGTCAACCAATACAGTGTCAAGTTTTGCAAGTGAGTGAGCAAACTCTTCGCTATGTTCGTTGGTGCGAACCAATAGGTCTTTAGCACCACCATTCTTTTTATAAGAGAATGATGAACCAGCCAACTTAGCAGTTACATCAAGTTCATCGGTACGCAATACGTCCCACCACACTTGTGAATAAGCAGGAGTAGCACCATCTACAGTATAGTAAGTACCTTTGAATGAGAATGATTCACCAGCTTTTGCTGCAGTAGAACCAACTTCCCAGTAAACTGTTGGCACGCGTTCACCAATTTCCAAGTGGTTAGCAAATGGGTCATTCTTTTCGCATGAGGTAAATGCGATAAGACCCAAAGCCATAATTCCTAATTTATATTGTAATTTCATAATTTCAATTATTTATTGTTTGGCACTAAAATTATTTTGTTAATGAAGTGCGAACACCTGCTTTTTCAGCCCAAATCATAGGTTTTTGCAACCATTTGAAGTCTTTGTATGCACCTACGCGAACAACTTCGTCCTTATTGTAGATATCTTCAGTTTGGGGGTCATAGTTAAGACGTTGCATCCAAGTGTTTTCTTTTTCTTCGTCGGTCAAACCATCAACCCAATATGCAGCATATAGATTGTAAGGACGACGCAATGATGGATAAACAATTTCGTTATATATACCAATACCATAACCATTACGTTTGTTTGAATAGTGGTAGCGACGCATATCGTTCCATTGTTCTGGCAACATATACATAGAAATGTATTTTTGCATCATCAAGTCAGAAAGAGAATAATTTGAAGCATCGAAGAAATAACGTTCATTTCCGAATTCTTTAACTGATTTCGCTGTAGCTTTTGCAGTTTTACCTTGATCATTAGTATACTCAACAAATTCTTTTTCTCCAGAAAGGAACGCTTTAACATAAGATTCAAAACGAGCTTTCCACATCGCTGCTTTACCATCTGTATCAACAACTGTAGCTGCAGCAAAGTCTGTTGGGTAGATACCACCGTTCTTCCAGAGGTAGAAGTCAAGGTGACGTTGAATATTCCATTGTGTTGCTTCCTTGGCAAGTTCACAAGCTTCTGCTTTCTCGCCTAACCAGTATTTAGCTTCAGCTTGGATGAAGTAGAGTTCTTCCATTGTAAACAATGGGTTGTAAGCATCAACATCACCAGCATAAGCACCTTTATAAAGGTCGGGATAGTGAGTGCGTTTGAAAGTCGTACCTGAACCGATATTATTCTCAAGATAACGGTACATGATAGCAGCATTAGAAATAGCAGCTGATGTAGGACCGCTTTCAGGTTTCATAAGGAGCATGATACGTGGGTCGTTAGCAAAACCATTTGAACGGTCCCAAGTACCTTGTTTCTTTTCTTCACCTGGGAAGCTGACACCAAGACAAGCTTCCATAAAGAATTTTGAAGGAACAGCGTCAGCTGCAAGACGGTTGTCACGTGATTCCCAAGAGTTAATCTTAGGTTGAGCTGAACTCCAAGGAGCATTTGACTCAGTAGCACCACCATCATAGTTATAACGAGGCTCATTACCAAACCAAGAACCGTAAAGGAGGTCACCTGAACGCCAAGTATTGATAGCTTTTTGTGCTGTTTTGATAATTTGGTCACACATTGCAGGTGAAACATCTACGTTAGGAATGTTACGGAGCAAAAGACGTGCTTTAAGTGCGTAAGCAAGACCTTTCCATTTGTTAAGGTCTCCACCATAGATACGATCCATCTTTTTGCTTACAGGAACGTCTCCTTTAGTAGAACGATCTGGATCTTCAAATGCAGCAATAAGAGCATCTGCTTCACGGAACATCCAATTGTAAATATCAACTTGATCTTCATAGTGAGGAGTTGTTGCTACGTGAGCGTTACCATATTTACCTGTACCTTCCATGTAACATTCAGGAAGCATAGGCATTTCACCAAATGTATCGGTAGTCAATTGTGTTGACATCAACATAATTGTACGAGCAATCAAGTCGGTATTAGAAGTACCGGCAAGGTTACAAACTGTGCGAGCATTTTTACCGAGGTCATAGAAGTGACGACGCCATTGTGGGTGACGGTTCACGTTCAAGAATTCCCAACCTTGTTTGTAAGGATATGAACCAGTTTGGCTCTTACCTGTAGTAGTCAAACATTGAGAAAGGAACACATTATATTCTGCGTGGTCATATACTGTTTGGCTTGCATAAAACACGATAACAGGCATACATTGTTGCACTGTATTGTCGTGTGCACGGTCAATATTCATGTTGTCGTTAAGGATATCCTCACAACTTGCGAATGAAAGTCCAAGCAGCAATGACAATGATATAGCTTTAATCTTATTCATAGCTGTATTAGAATGTTACGTTAACGTTAAAGTTGAAACTACGTGTTGCTGGAACACTAAATTCATCAATACCCATTGAACCACCACCACCAGTAGCAGCTGGCATGACTTGAGGATCTGAACCTGTATACTTAGTCAAGAGGAACAAGTTGCGACCTGTCAAAGAAGCACGGAGGCCTTTGATTGGGTTTTTAGAACCGAGGCTCTTCATCATCTTACCGAAGTCGTAAGCAAGAGTTACATAGCTCAAACGGATGTATGAACCATCTTCGATGAAGTTAGAAGGCACTGAGTAGTAATTAGAATAGAATTCAGCGTCGAAGATTACAGGGGTAGTGTTAGGACGGTAAGTACCATCACCATTTTCTACTACACCTCTAACTACGACTTCGCGGTTACGATATTTTTCAAGATAACCACTCATACCATTACCTATCAATTGTTCACCTGTGTAGTTGTAAACATCACCACCGCAGCGACCGTCGAACAAGAATGAGAGTGAAAGATCTTTCCAAGAGAATGTAGAACCTACACCAAGGAGGAAGTCAGGCTCACGGTCACCGAGGAAACAGTTTTTATCAGGAGAAATTTTTGGATAACCATTTTCGTCACAGATGATTTCACCAGCTTCGTTGCGGATATAGTCGGTACCGACCATCGCAGTAGTAGAACCACCTACGTTAGAAGAACAGTACATGCGGTTAGAAACTTGCATACCGAGGTATTCAGTTTGGTTGTTAGGAAGGCTAACGAGTTTACCACGGTTGTAAGAGAAGTTAGCATTAGCAACCCAAGAGAAATCACCGCTCTTGATGATGTCTTGTGAAAGAGTTGCTTCGATACCACTATTTTCGATTGTACCAGAGTTGAATGTTTGGAGGATTACACCAGCAGCTGGAGACACACGCATTGTGATGATTTGGTTGTCAACAGTTGTTGAGTAGTAAGCAACGTCAAGACGGGTGCGATCGCGGAAGAAACGTAAGTCAGCACCGATTTCCCATGAGTTAGTCATTTCAGGCTCGAGTGTGTTAGCTGAAGACACTGTAGCGTCTACACCGAAACCACCGTCAGGGAATGTCGACCATTGTTTGAAGTTGTTTGAGAACAAGTAGTTAGGAGCATCTTTACCTACTTTTGCCCAGTTACCACGGATTTTACCATAAGAGAACCAATCGTTTTTGAGGTTGAAAAGTTCAGAGAAGATAACACCGGCAGTTACTGAAGGATAGAAGTAGATAGGATCTACCATTTCAGGGTTCATATAGTTAACCAAAGTAGAAGAACCGTCAACACGACCTGTTACTGACAATTGAGCCATTCCTTTATAGTCAAAACGAATTTCACCAAAGTAACCAAATTTATTTCTATCAGTGTGGTAGAGGCTGAAATCAGTCAAATCCAAACGTTCAGGGTCGATGTTGTTGAATGAATAGAAACCACCACCGAGGATGAAGTTATCACCATACATTGAAGCTGAAACGCTGTTTGTTTCAGAATACTCACCACCGAGGAAGAAGTTCAAGTTGAAATCATCATTAATTTTCCAGAAGTAGTTAGCATTACCTTGAACTGTAAGACGATCACTTGTAGAAGGAGTATAAGTGTAAGAACCCATGCGTTCAGCAAGTGATTGTTGTTGACCATTGTCAAGTTCGCCATCAAATTCACGACCATCGCCATAGAAACGAGGCACGCTATAAGCATCTTGTGAAGAGAAACCTTTATCGTAACCTACTTTAGCTGTGAACACCAAGTTTTTAACTGGTTCATAAGCGATAGAACCGTTGACGATTACACGGCTACTCTTAGAAACTGAATGGTCCATATAACGACCATAGTAAGGAGATGTAGAAGCTCCTACACGACCATCGTTGCTCAAGATATCCCAGTTGTCATAGCGGCACAACCAGTTAGGCATACCATCTTCTTTAACATAGTCAGCCATGTTGCGGTTGATAGACCAACCATAAACTGAAGACATTGAGTTACCGAAACCACGAGATTTAGTGTCGATGAAGTTAGTTGACAAAGAGAGTTTGAATTTATCATTTGGTTTGAATTCACCTTTTACATAGATACCGAGACGGTTCTTGTAGTCTTGGTCAACCACACCTTCATTGTTCATATAATTGGCAGATGCATAAGCTGAGAATTTTTCGTTACCACCAGAAAGTGAAACGTCATACTTTTGCATGAAACCTGTGCCGAGGAATTCACCTACGTTGTCATAGATTTGATCTGACTCGTGAGCGACAGGACCCCAACCACCACCAGCATTAGTAGTGTAGATACCACCACCACCACCGATGTATTTGTTTTGCAATTTAGGAAGACGAGCTACTTCAGAGATTTCCCAGCCACCAGAAGCAGTAACTGTTACAGAACCCTCTTTACCGCTCTTAGTTGTAATCAAGATAACACCATTGGCACCTTCTTGACCATAAAGAGCAGATGCAGCAGCACCTTTCAATACCGACATTGTTTCGATATCGTTAGGGTTGATGTCGGCAGCAGAAGAAGCACCACCACGAACAGGCATACCGTCGATTACGAACAATGGCTCATTGCTTTGGCCTGAGTTGATTGATGAGATAGCACGTACCACAATTTGTGATGCAGAGTTAGGAGAACCCCCTGCCATTGATACTTGCACACCCGCAACTTTACCTTGAAGACCGTTAACGAAGTTAGCAGTTTGACCTGCTGTAACGGCATCGCTGTTCAAAGATTGAACGGCAAAGTTAAGTTTTTTCTTTTCTTGGGTTTGACCCATCGCAGTAACTACGACTTCTTCCAAGATTTCAGAGTCTTCTTGCATCACCACGTCGATGACACTACGACTACCTACTGTAATACTTTGTGGTTTCATACCCACATAACTAAAGTTCAAAACGGCTTTGTCGTTAGGAACTTCGATTGAATAATTCCCGTCAAAGTCGGTGTCGACTCCGGTAGCAGTACCTTTAATCATAATGGTAACACCAATTAGAGGTTCACCATCAGAAGCACCAGTAACAGTACCAGTCACAGTGCGAGCAAAGCCAGCAACTGCGAAGAGGGAAAATAACAGAAGCAATAACTGTTTTTTCATACTTACTTTAATTTGTTTATATTCAAGGTTATTTATCACTTGCATTTTTAATAATTCCAACCATGCCATTCGTAGTTCAAGCAACCTTAAAACAGACACTAGCCGACGAAAATATAACACTCTATAAGTCAATTTTTTAGCAAAAATTGCATTTTATGAGCTCTTTTTCGTTCGCTTTGGTTAGCACCTGTTAGTTAATTACTTATGCCAAAAAGGGCACAATTGATACCAAAAACCGACACGTCGGTCCACACGGTATTTCTTACAAATCTACCACATTTTTTGAGAATAAAAGCACATTATTAATTATAATTTAGCATATTTTATTTTTATAAGCATTTTTTAACATAATCACCTTAGCGACATCAAATCAACGAAAATCAACACAACTACACATTATTGTATATAGGGGGAACCTATCGACTGTTTTACATTATAAAAAACTTTTTTCTTTTCCTTTTCCTCTTTCCCCATTATCCGTTATCTTTGCACTACTAAAACCCAAATATCCAATATATGCGTATAGATATTCTCACCGTATTGCCCGAAATGTTTGAATCTCCATTTGGTTGTTCAATCCTCAAACGCGCGCAAGATAAAGGTCTTGCCCAATTGGTAGTTCACAACCTTCGCGACTACTCTACCAACAAACATCGCAAAGTTGATGACTATCCATTTGGGGGAGAAGCTGGCATGGTAATGCAAATCGAGCCAATCGACCGCGCTATCTCTCAACTCAAGAGCGAACGCAACTACGACGAGGTAATCTTCACCTCGCCCGATGGTGAAGTGTTTAACCAACCTATGGCCAACAGCCTTTCAATGCTCGAAAACATAATCATTCTTTGTGGGCATTACAAAGGTATCGACTATCGCATTCGTGAGCACCTTATCACTAAAGAGATTTCTATTGGCGACTATGTGCTAACTGGTGGCGAGATGCCTGCCGCAATCATCGCCGATGCGATTGTGAGACTTATTCCTGGTGCAATTGGAGATGAACAAAGCGCATTGAGCGACTCATTCCAAGATAATCTGCTTGCGCCCCCTGTCTATACTCGCCCTGCCGAATACAATGGTTGGCGTGTGCCCGACATTCTCCTTTCAGGCCACCAAGCACGCATTGATGATTGGAAGCACGAGCAAGCCCTCGAACGCACACGTCGCCTTCGCCCCGATCTACTCAAATAATCCGAAGCCTCAATGCATAATTTGTTTATAATGTATTAGAAATTTCTTATACAGATTCAAATAACTGCATATTTAACAATTTATTGAAATAACGCTAATTCGTAAATTTGGCGAGTTTCTACGGCTGTTAGTCGGTAGTAACCTCCAATCACTTCCCCTTTATTTTCATGGAGTTTATGCACAAGAAGGTCGAAATCGGGTGTTTCGATGCCGAGTTGTGCAAGTGTGATAGGCAATCCTAATGACGCATAGAATGCTCTCAATCGAGCGATACCTTCAAGGGCCGCTTGTGTATCATCATCATTGACCACATCCATCACGCGGCGAGCAAATTGAGCACCCTTTGAAGGATTATGAGTAGCCATAAATGTCATCCATGCTGGAGTCATTACAGCCAATCCTGCTCCATGAGTAACACCATATACGGCACTCAACTCATGTTCCATAAAGTGCGATACCCAATCTTCCTGGCGACCTGTGCCACAAATGCCATTATGTGCCAATGTGCCACACCACATGATATTAGCACGAGCATCATAATTTTCTGGTTCGGCCATCACTCGTGGTGCTTCGGTGATGATTGCCTTCAATACACCCTCTGCCACACGGTCAGTAACCTCGGTTTCAGGAGTATTTGTGAAGTAACGTTCAAATATATGCGCCATCATATCAGCAATACCACTTGCTGTTTGATAAGGAGGAAGCGTGAAAGTCAATTCGGGATTCATTACAGCAAACTTAGGGCGTAAAGCGCTCTCTGTGCGAAGACTAATCTTGTGTAATCCATCAAGTTTAGTAATTACTGAGTTACCCGATCCTTCACTACCTGCTGCTGGGATTGTGAGCACAACGCCCACTGGCAGAGCCTCTTCAACAATTTTCTTTCCTGCATAGAAGTCCCAGAAATCACCCTCATAAGGCACACCACAAGCAATAGCTTTGGCAGTGTCGATAGCAGACCCACCGCCTACAGCAACAAGTCCTGTAAGATTTTCACGGCGACACATTTCGATACCTTCATACACACGGTCATCTGTAGGATTAGGCAATACACCTCCAAGATCAAGGTATTCAATTCCAACAGCATCGAGTGATGCTTTTACTCGATTGAGAAGACCGCTACGCACCACTGAACCCATACCATAAACGAGTAACACTCGGTCAACACCCATCCAACGAGTTAATTCACCAGTTTGAGCCTCAACACCACGTCCAAATACATATCGCGTGGGAGTATAATAATTAAAATCGTTCATAAGTTATACGTTATTTATTTCGACAAATATAGTGATTTTTATGCATTCTCAACTCGTTATTAAAATATCTTCTCTTTTTAATGTGGTTTTAGCAATGTTTAAGCGTTATGTTGCTTAATTATTGAGAATTTGTGATTATTTTTGTAAAATAATATTTGTCGAAACACCAAAACATGGCCACTGAAGAATCATTAAAATTATCTACCGAACAAAAGTTGCAACAACGGCTCACTCCGATGCAAGTGGAGTTTGGGAAAATGCTTGAGATGACTGGTCTCGAAGTAGAAGACGAGGTGCGTCGTGTGCTTGATGAAAATCCAGCTCTTGAGCAATGCGACAATGATGAACGTCAACAAAATCTCACCGAAGGCTCTGACGAAACATTTAACGAAACTGCCGAAGATGTGCAGTTGGCCGACTATCGTGATGAGGATGACATTCCAGCCTATAGATTGGAAGCGCGCAACTATAGTGCAGATGACAATTATTATGAACCTATTGCCGTCGACTCGAGTGACACTTTAATTGAAATACTTGAAGCTCAATTGATGGAATATGATCTCGATGAGACACAACTTGCAGTGGCTAAATACATCATTGGAAATCTCGATGATAATGGTTACCTCACTCGTAGCATCTCTGCAATATGCGATGATTTGGCATTTAATGCCGGATTAGACATTCCTCTTGAAGAAATAAAAAAAGTATATGAAATAGTGAAGAGTCTCGACCCCGCAGGTGTGGGGGCTGTAGACCTACGCGACTGTCTATTGCTTCAACTAAATAGAAAAGAAAAAAATCGTTCAACTCAAATCGCATTTGATATTATAAAAGACTACTTTGATTTATTCTCAAAGAAGCATTATGATCGCATGAAGAGTGCGCTTGACATCAATGCAGAGGAGTTAAGAGATGCAATGAATGTTATCACATCGTTAAATCCAAAACCAGGAAGTATTATAACTGGAGGAAGTAGCGATCGTACTCGCCATATTATCCCCGATTTTAGCATTGAAACCGACCTTGAAAATGGGGATATAACACTGACTCTACTCAATCGCATACCCGAATTGCAAATTGAAGAAACATTCTCAGAAAAAGCATGCGAAATACCCTCAAATGCATCTCGCAGTCAACGAGAGGCAGCTACATTCATCAAGCAAAAACGCGATGAAGCTTCTAACTTTATTAAGATTCTCAAGATGCGTCAAGATACACTATATCGTGTAATGACTGCTATCGTGAAAATACAACGAGATTTTTTCCTAACCGATGATGAGAAGCTCATTCGTCCTATGATATTACGAGATATCGCAGAAATAACCAAGCTTGATTTATCGGTAATATCACGAGCAACTGCTGGTAAATATGTCATGACTCAGCGAGGCATATATCCGCTGAAACTATTCTTCAACGAACGTCCGATTGATAATGAAGACACCTCTTCACACGAAATACTTGCCGTGTTGAAAGATATTATTGCCAATGAGGATAAAAACAAACCTCTAAGCGATGATGTAATAACTAAAATCCTTACCGAAAAGGGATATGACATTGCTCGACGCACAGTAGCAAAATATCGCGACAAACTCGGATTGCCAGTGGCTCGCCTAAGAAAAAAACTATAGTTATGACCGACAATAAAAACATAGATACAAAAAACGGGATTGAGGCATTTCTTGAAATGAAGCGCCAAAAGGAGCTAGCAAATGAGGTAAAAGAAACTCAAAATGCTACTATTCCCGAACCCATAGAGGTAATACCTCACAAATCAACATTGGAAACTATGGCTGAGGTAATTTCATACCTGTTTACGCCGTTAATTGTTCCCACTTATGCGATATTCTTTGCATTAAATCTTGAATATATTGCTGTGAGGTCATTACTTTCTACCCGAATAATCGTAACTCTTGCTGTGCTCGTTTTCACTTGCATACTCCCCATTATCGCAATAGCAATTCTACATCGAATGGGGAAAATATCAGATCCTAATGTAAGCAAACAAGAAGAACGCGCACTGCCTTATATAATTACAATCTTTGGATATCTTGTAGGAGCAATATATCTCACCAATGTAAATGCACCACAATGGATTGCTATGTTTTTAGTGGGCGCTGGATTAGCCGTCATTGTCTCTATGCTTATTAACATCAAATGGAAAATCAGTGCACATGGAGCTGGCATGGGAGGAGTTGTGGCTATGTTCTTCACTATATGGAATAATGGATATGCTCAACACGATTTCTTGATTGCTACATCAATAGTGATATTACTCACTGGAATTGTGGGCACTTCACGACTTATCCTAAACAAGCACACCTTAGGGCAGGTTCTTGCCGGAACTCTTAACGGATTCTTTTGGGTGTTTTTAATGACAATTTAATAATAACAAAATATAGCTAAACATGAAACCAGTAGTAAGTATTATCATGGGAAGCACCTCTGACCTTCCCATTCTTGAAAAAGCAGCAAAGTTTCTTGACCAAATGGAAGTGCCATTTGAAATGAATGCACTTTCGGCTCACCGCACACCTGGCGAAGTTGAAGAATTTGCTCGCAATGCCGAAAGTCGTGGCATTAAAGTGATTATCGCAGCCGCAGGTATGGCAGCAGCCCTTCCTGGCGTTATCGCAGCAATGACTCCACTACCCGTTATCGGCCTTCCTATCAACTCTACCCTCGATGGCATTGATGCACTATTGTCAATCGTGCAAATGCCTCCAGGTATCTCTGTTGCAACTGTAGGTATCAACAACGGCATGAACGCAGCAGTTATGGCTGTACAAATTCTCGCTCTCGGAGATGAGGCTCTTGCAAAACGTTTTGCTGAGTATCGTGCTACTCTATCCGAAAAAATCGTCAAAGCTAATGACGAACTTAAAAACGTAAAATACAACTTCAAAGTAGACTAATAGTCAACAAATGAGCATATTCAATTATAATCGTCGCAAAACCATTTCGGTTAATGTTGGTGGCACTCCATTAGGCAGTGAACACCCAATACGTTTGCAATCAATGGCATCTACCTCAACAATGGACACCGAAGGGTCGGTGGCTCAATGTGGTCGTATTGCCAATGCTGGCGCAAGTTATATTCGACTCACAGCGCAAGGAGTGCGTGAAGCTGAAAATCTCGGCAATATCAAGGCGATGCTTCGTGAAAACGGAGTAAATACACCATTGGTTGCCGACATCCATTTCAACCCTCGCGCAGCATTTGCAGCTGCCGAAGTGGTAGAGAAAGTGCGCATCAATCCAGGCAACTTTGTTGACCCAGGTCGCACATTCCAACAACTCTCTTATACCGACGAGGAATATGCCGAAGAGATTAAGAAAATCGAGGCTACATTTGTGCCTTTTATTGAACTTTGTCGCAAAAACAACACTGCAATACGTATCGGCGTTAACCATGGTTCACTATCCGATCGCATCATGAGTCGCTATGGCGACACCCCTGCGGGAATGGTCGAATCGGCGATGGAATTCCTTCGTGTGTGCGTGGCACATGACTTCCTCAACGTAGTGATTTCAATCAAAGCATCTAACACGGTGATTATGGTTGAAACAATGCGTCGATTAGTCGTGGCAATGGAGCAAGAGGGAATGCAGTTTCCACTACACCTTGGCGTTACCGAGGCTGGCGATGGCGAAGATGGCCGCGTAAAATCAGCAGTTGGAATTGGGACACTTCTTGCCGAAGGTATTGGCGACACAATCCGTGTATCGTTAAGCGAAGAACCCGAATGCGAAATTCCTGTTGCAGAGGCATTGGTAAACTATATTACATGTCGCCAAAACGCACCCAAAATTAAAAGCTCTCACTACGATGGCTACTGCTACGAAGCACCTTCACGCCGTCAAAGCAACGCAGTGGCAAATATTGGTGGCAATGCACTCCCTATCGTCATTGCTAACGGTTATACTTCAAAATATGCCGATGGTTGCACCCCCGATTATTTCTATATCGCAGAGGATGACGCGCCAAGCAACATCGTCCCCGAAAGAGTTATCCTCCCTGCCGAATGTGGCAAAGATGGATATTGCAAACTATTCACATGGGAGCAACGCGAAGTTATTTGCTCAACCGAAGCTCCAATCAAATTCCTTGAGGTTGATGCCTCAACCGAAGTTACAGAGGTTGCGACATATCTCAACGATGATGTTGTTATCGTGTTGCATAGCTCACACATCAATGCACAAGGCGAAATGCAAGCATTTGCTCACTCATTTACCCAAGCAGGTTATACCTCTCCTATCGTGATGCGAGTAGACTACAATAGCGCATCAGTCGACGATGTTACACTCATGGCTGCAGCCGATTTAGGTGCGATACTCCTCAATGGCAATTGTGATGGCGTGTGGCTTAATGCTCCATGTGTTGACACTGCTACTGCGGCTCGATTATCGTTTGGAATACTCCAAGCAGCACGCTTGCGCATCTCCCGCACTGAATATATCTCATGCCCAGGTTGTGGTCGCACACTCTTCGACCTACAATCGACCGTGAAGGCTGTAAAAGAAGCTACTGCTCACCTCAAAGGATTAAAAATTGGGGTAATGGGTTGCATCGTGAATGGTCCTGGTGAAATGGCCGATGCCGACTATGGTTATGTAGGCGCAGGCGTGGGTAAAGTGAGTTTGTATAAAAACAAAACTTGTATCGAAAAGAATATCCCCACCGACCAAGCGATACCTCGCCTCATTGAGTTAATAAAATCAGAAGGAGATTGGGTTGACCCTGCATAATCTATGGAGGATAAGAATATCTACACTTATCACACCCTTGCAAATGGATTGCGCATAGTGCATCGCCAAGCAAAGTCGGGCGTAGAATATTGTGGCGTGGCTGTAAATGTTGGCAGTCGCGACGAAGCACCCGAGCACTTTGGGTTGGCTCACTTTGTGGAACACACCATATTCAAAGGCACTACCCACCGACGCTCATGGCACATCATCAACCGCATGGAGGCTGTGGGTGGCGAACTCAATGCCTACACCACCAAAGAGGAGACAATGCTCTACTCTATCTTCCCATCAGGGAACCTCAATCGTGCTATCGACCTCATTGCCGATCTTGTTACTTCGTCGCAATTCCCATTAGGCGAACTCAACAAGGAGCGTGAAGTGGTAGCCGACGAAATAAACTCATATCTCGACAGCCCTTCAGAGGCTATTTATGACGACTTTGAGGACTTGATTTTCAAAGGGTCATCACTCGGTCATAATATCCTTGGCAATACCTCAACGATAGCCACATTCACACCCGAAGTGTGTCAAAACTATCTTGCTCAATATTATACCGGACCTAATATGGTATTTTTCTATATGGGTAGCGAACGCCCTACGAAGGTGTTCCGTCTTGCAGAAAAGCATTTTGGTGGACTATCAAACCAACATGCACCTATCAATCGCATCACTCCCACAAAAGTTGCACCGTTTGACATTAAAAACGACCTTGGCAACCACCAATGCCACACTATCATAGGCGCACCTATCGAGGGAATGTATTCACCACAACGCTATGCCACTGCCCTATTCACCAATATTCTTGGAGGCCCTGGCATGAACTCATTGCTCAATATTTCGCTTCGTGAACGCCGTGGATTAGTATATACCGTTGAAGCATCGTCGGCAATGTTTACCGACAGCGGTGCTATGGCAATTTATTTTGGTTGCGACCATGACGATCTCAATCGTTGTCGTCGATTAGTAATGAACCAACTCGACTCGCTTGCCTCAAAATCACTCACCTCAAAGCAAATCGAAGCAGCAAAAAAACAATATCTCGGTCAACTCATCGTGGCATCGGAAAACCGCGAACAAGCAGCAATCTCAACTGCTCGCTCAATGCTCTATCATAATCGTGTTGCCTCATCTGACGAGATTCTCGACCGCATCAACGCCATCACCCCCGAACAAGTGCAACAAATAGCACAATCCATCGCCGAAAACACCTCAACCCTCTCGTTTACATAAGAGGGAAAAGCAGAATACGTAATGTAGAAACATTGCGCACTGTGTCGAAATTCAAAATCATTTTAAGCGCCTTCAATCGCCCATTGATTTGTGATTAAATGTTAATATATTTTACCCCCCCCCACGAGTTTTAATTTTTGTTAAAATTATCGATATTTTTATTAACTTTTCATTAAATCTCAAATTAATCCTTTTAAATTTGGGACAATAAAAACAGCAAAATCATACCATTATGAAGAAGCATTCAATTATTTCAAAAGCAATTCTATCTATTGCATTAATGCTAACTACAAACCTTTCTACATTCGCTCATAATTTTGAAGTTGATGGTATTTACTATAATATAATTGACTCTACTAAGAATGAAGTAGAAGTTACATATGAGGGAAATTCTTTTCCTGATTACACCACCGAATATTTTGATGCAATAGAAATTCCATCTACAGTTACACATTCATCAGTAACATATTCAGTTGTTTCAATTGGTAATTATGCATTTTATAGATGTTCAAATCTCACATCTGTAACAATTCCTAATTCAGTAACTAAAATTGGAGAATCAGCATTTGATCTATGTAGAAATTTGTCTGATATAACAATCCCAAACTCCGTCATATATATTGGCAAATGGGCATTTGATGGTACAGAATGGTATAAGAATAAACCCAAAGGCATTGTATATATAAATAAAGTGCTATATGAATACAATACTAAAATGCCTAATGGAACAACTATTAATGTTGCCGATGGGACCGTGTCAATATCTCCAGAAGCATTTATTGAATGTGAGGGATTATCCTCTATTCAAATACCTAATTCAGTTAATAAAATTGGGTATGGCGCTTTCGCTAAGTGCACAAATTTGTCAGAGATAAAAATACCTGAAACCTTGAAAGAAATTGAAGACTCTGTATTTGAATATTGTAGTAATCTAACATCTATTACGATACCTAATTCAGTAGAATCAATAGGCGATTCAGCTTTTATCGGCTGTACTGGATTAACATCTATAAGCATTCCAGATGCTGTTACATCGATAGGTCATAGTGCTTTTAGGGAATGTACAAATATAACATCTGCAACTATAGGCAATAGTATTGTTAAAATTGATGGTTTTGCATTTTATGGGTGCTCAAGTTTGGCTACATTAAATTTTAATGCTGAAAATTGCACAGAAATGGGTTCTTATATATATCCCGTCTTTTTATATTGCAACTCTTTAGAAACAGTTAATATTGGCAAATCGGTAACGCAAATTCCCAGTTCAGCATTTTATGCATGTAAATCAATAAAGAACTTATACATAGAAGACTGTTCAGAAGAAATATTCTTTGGTGATAAATATGTCTCTCCAGATTATTCATATGATGGATTATTCAGCCATTGTCAAAAATTAGAGAATATATATATTGGTAGAAATATTATTTATGAAGTTCGAGGTGCCTCTAATAATCCTCCTTTTAACACAACTCTAAAATCTATAACAGTCGGAAAATTAGTAACAGAAATATCTCAAGATATATTTGAAGATTGTAGATATACAAATGCCGAAGTTAATATCTCAGATTTATCGGCTTGGTGTAGAATCAAATTTGGTGGACATTATGCAAATCCACTAATGATTTTAGGAGGACTTAAATTAAATGGAGAGGAAGTAAAAGACCTTATTATCCCTGATGACATTACTGAAATTAACGAATTTGCATTTAAAGGATGTAGCAGTATATCTTCTTTAAAAGTACACGATGCTGTAACTTCTATCAGCAATTATGCTTTTCATGGTTGTAATAATCTAACAACAATATCAATTCCATCTTCAGTATCAAAGATAGGAGGATATGCATTTGATGAAACAGCGTGGCTTCGAAATCAGAACGCTGGTGGAGTATACATCAACAAAGTATTATATAAATACAAAGGTGACATTCCAACAAATGATACTATTGTAATTAAAGATGGAACAGAATATATTTCTCCGTTTGCATTTAATGGCAGGTCAGGAATGAGAGCCATAACCATCCCAAGTTCTGTAACCGAAATTGGTTATAACGCATTCTACAATTGTGGAGAAAGATTACAACTAATAACCTGTTATTGCTCTACACCTCCAGTTTGTGCAAGTGGAGCATTTGGTGGATATTCACTTAGTCAATGCTATCCTGCTTTATTAAAAGTTCCAGAAGGCTCAAAATCACAATATGCCAACGCTACTGAATGGCGTAGATTTACAAGAATTCAAGAAATCGCAGGTGTTGAAGGTATAGAAGCCGACAATAATGCAGTTGAAGTAACTCGCTATGACATCCATGGTCGCCAATTAAGCCAACCAACAACTGGTGTAAATATCGTAAAATATAGCGATGGAACAACTCGCAAAGTCATTGTAAAATAACAACTCTAATTCAGAATAAAATAACTGCAAAATCACACCATTATGAAAAAGAATTCAATTATTTCAAAAGCAATTCTTACTATTGCATTAATGCTAAGCACAAGCCTATCGACATTGGCTTATGACTTCGAATATAATGGGATTTATTATAATGTAATTAATACAACCGAAATGCATGTAGAGGTCACTTATAAAAGTTTTTATGAAGCTGGCTGGACTGCAATAAATGACTATTCGGGAGATATCGTTATCCCCAACGATGTTCCTTTTAACGGAGAGACTTATACTATAACCGCAATAGGATACAAGGCATTTGAAAATAGTAAAAGTTTGAAATCTGTTGATATGCCTAACTCGGTAATTAGGATAGAAGATGAAGCATTTAGTGATTGCTACTACTTGACATCGGTTAAATTGTCAGATTCATTAGAAACAATAGGAAGATCTGCATTCTATCAATGTGAAAATCTGAAATCTATTTCTATTCCTAAATCAGTTAAAACCATTAGGGAACATGCATTTTCTGTGTGTAAAAATTTAGAAGATGTGAATATAACCGATTTATCGGCATGGTGTAAAATAGATTTTGAATATTACCCTGCAAATCCACTATGTTATGCTAAATCTCTAAAATTAAATGGAGTTGAAATAACAGATTTGGTTATACCTAATAATGTAAAAAGAATAAAACCATATTCGTTCCCCTTATATCAGGCTCTAAAATCGGTAACAATGCACGATGCCGTGACAGAGATTGGAGATTATGCGTTTTATAGTTGCAATAAATTAGCCAATTTTACGATTAACGAAGGAGTAAAGAAAATCGGAGATTATGCGTTTTATCATTGTAATAACCTAGAATCAATAATCATCCCCAACACAGTAGGAATTATTGGGAAATATGCATTCAACGAATGTTCTGAATTAAAATCAATCGTTTTAGGGAGTTCATTATATTTAATAGGCGAATACGCATTTTCTACAGGGGGACCATTAGATTCAATCACATCATTAAACGTAGAACCTCCAATGTGTTCTTATCCAGTCGTTTTTGGAGGTCTTTCAACTAAAAGTTGGAATGTATTATTAAACGTTCCAGAGGGAGCAAAAGAAGCGTATGCAAATGCCGATGAATGGTGTAATTTCACAAACATTCAAGAAATTGCAGGGGTTGAAGACATCGAAGTCGACAATAATGCAGTTGAGGTAACTCGCTACGATATTCATGGTCGTGAATTGAGTCAACCAACAACTGGTGTAAATATCATTAAAATGAGCGATGGAACAACTCGCAAAGTTATTGTAAAATAATACTATCAGATATTTATAAGGAAGATGCTGTGTCGAAATTCTCTGACACAGCATCTTTTGTATCTTTTCAATCACATTTTTCCAACTACTTTTGTGCAAATACTCACAATTTACCACCATAAAATGTGATAATTGTTTAAAATTTCGTGAAATCGCCATAATTTTAGTATCTTCGTGGTTATATTAGTGATACTATATGAAAATTGGAGATATAGACCTTGGTAATCGTCCAGTAATGTTGGCTCCTATGGAAGATGTTACCGACCTTTCGTTTCGCTTGATATGTAAGGAGCTTGGGGCTGATATGGTATATACCGAATTTGTGTCGGCCGAGGCTCTTATTCGCAATATAAACTCTACAACTCGCAAACTAAATATTGATCCAGGCGAGCGTCCTACGGCTATTCAAATTTATGGTCGTGAGGTTGACGCTATGGTGGAAGCTGCAAAGATTGTAGAGGAGGCACGTCCAGACATTCTTGACATCAACTTTGGTTGCCCTGTAAAGAAAGTGGCAGGTAAAGGTGCGGGGGCAGGTATGCTTCGCGATATACCTAAAATGCTCGAAATTACTCGTGCCGTGGTTGATGCCGTTAAGATTCCTGTTACGGTAAAGACTCGTCTTGGATGGGACCACAATAGTAAAATCATCGTTGAACTTGCCGAGCAGTTGCAAGATTGTGGCATTATGGCGTTGACGGTGCATGGTCGCACTCGTTCGCAAATGTATACTGGCAATGCCGACTGGGAAATGATTGCCCGAGTGAAAGAAAATCCACGATTGACAATACCATTGATTGGTAATGGCGACATCACGACTCCCGAACAGGTAGTAGAAGCCTACGACCGTTATGGCGTTGATGGTGTGATGGTAGGCCGTGCATCTATAGGTGCTCCTTGGATATTTCATGACATGAAGCAGATGCTTCTAACTGGTGAGCGTGGCGAGGAATTGCCTCTTGCTGAAAAATTCAAAATTTTGCGCCGACAAATCGCTGAAAGCATCGACCGCATTGATGAGTATCGTGGCATTCTTCACATTCGCCGTCACTTGGCTGCATCTCCTCTATTCAAAGGCATTCCATTCTTCCGCGACACTCGCATAGCTATGCTTCGCGCCGATAATTTTGCCGAACTTGATGAAATTCTTCATCGCATTGAAACTGAAATTATACCTAACATTCAAATTCTCTCTTCAACCTCTAAAAACGATTAAAAATGAAACGATTAATTCTATCTTTACTCATTGCATTATGTGCAGTTACCTCTTATGCACAAGAAGATATCAACAATACTCAAAATGTAACTCTACTCACAGCACAGCCATTTGATGAGATTTTGGTAAATGGAGACGTTACGGTAGAGTGTGTTTTCAATCCTGAATATCATCGTTATGTTGTATATCGCACTGAAAACGAATCGGCACAACGCATAGAATGTCGCAATGAGAACAATCGATTGATTATCGATGGTAATAACGAGCTCAATGATGTAGCGTCACGCATCATCGTATTTTGCAATGATTCGCTAAAGGCAGTCATTATGAATGGTAGTGGGAATTTGGTAATTAAAGAAACTCCTCGTCTAAATCACCTTCACGTGATACAAAATGCTAATGGCAATATAAAAATCGGAGACTTAAAAGCATATTTTTTGAGTATCGTAAACAATAACACTGGAAGTGTATATGCTAAAGACACCAAAGCGCGTCGCTTATCGGTAGTAAGCAATGGCTCGGGAGAAATGAAACTCAAAAGCATTAAGGCTTATGAAGGATTGTTTGTTTCAAATGGCAGTGCTGATATTACACTTGCCGACATATTGGTAAGACAAGCCTCTTTCACAGTGAATAGCAGTGGTAATTTCAAACTATCAGGCAAAACAGGTCAACTCACACTAATCACAAATGGCCCTGGAAATATCGACACTACCGATTTATCTTACAAATCACTTAAACAAACTAGATAGACGCCGTGTCTAAATCAAATACATTTGACTCTAAATACAACATTATGAAAAAAATTGCAATAACCATCATCCTAAGTTTACTGACGTGCATTGGAATCTCTGCCGAGGGGCTCATGCGCTATGAACTTGATGTAAAAGATTTTTCAGAATTAAAAGTTGTAGAAGGTATCAATGTAATCTATAAAGCGAATGCTGACTCGGCTGGTCATGTAGTGTTTATTGCTGAAGATAAAATTGCCTCGGCTTTGACTTTTAACAATTCAAACGATCGTCTTTCTATTCGTCTGTTGGGTAAAGATATCGCAGGAATACCAGTCCCAACTGTTACTGTATATTCTAAATTTCTCACCAAAGTAGAAAACAGTGGAGACTCGACAGTGAGAGTTACTGGTTTTGCTCCATGTTCCGAATTTAAGGCTCGATTGATAGGCAATGGACGATTGATTGTTGACAATATTGATGTGACTTACATTGATGGCTCAATTGACACTGGAAATGGACAATTAATACTTCATGGCAATGTTAGGACTGCTAAATTAAGTAATACTGGCAAAGGTACAATTCAAGCCGATAATCTCACTTCATCAGAGGTTAAATGCGTAATGATTGGTTCAGGTACGATAGGCTGTCATGCTCAAAAAAAACTCAGCGTTTCGGGAATATCTTCAGGTAAAATATATTACAAAGGGAAACCTGCCGAAATAAAAAATCGTGCAGTAGGGGTATCATTGACCTCGCTTGATAACGAAAATTAATAAGTAGTATCAATAAAATATCATGAGTGATACTTCCGATTTAAAACTTCGCACTGCTCGCACCATAAAATGGAATGTAATTGATCGCATTTCATCACAAGTGCTATATGCCGTAACTGGCATTGTACTTGCACGAGTGTTATCGCAAGAAGATTTTGGGTTGGTAGGAGCTACTTTGGTATTTCAAGCGTTTGCAGCGCTATTTGTTGATAGTGGGTTTTCTTACGCACTCATTCAACGCAAAAATCCCACTCAACTCGATTATAGTACCGTGTTGTGGTTTAACATTGGGATTGCTACATTGCTATATGTAATCCTATGGTTCTGTGCTCCATTAATAGCATGGTGTTTTCAAAACGACCCACGCATTATTCCACTCTCGCGCGTGATGTTCTTGTCGTTTATCATCAATGCCACTGCCATAGTGCAGACCAATCGATTGATGAAGAAGATGGATGTAAAGATGATTGCCATCTCCAATACTATTGGATTGATTATTAGTGGCGTGGTCGGCATTACACTTGCTTTAACTGGTTATGGAGCATGGGCAATTGTGTGGCAAACAATTACACTCGCCACAATCAAGTCGCTAATATTGTGGTTCACAAGCCATTGGTTACCATCATTAAAATTTTCATGGACTGCTCTAAAATCATTTTTTAGTGTAGGTTCGGGTATGATGATAACCTCATTTCTCAACACATTATTCCAAAACATCTACTCTTTCTTTATTGGTAACCGAGTGGGCTTAGTGAGTTTGGGATACTACACACAATCAGATAAATGGAGTAAAATGGGGGTAATGTCAATCTCCCAAATTCTCACCTCATCATTTCTCCCTGTTTTGTCGCAAGTGCAAGATGATTCTGAACGATTCTCACGCACAACAGGAAAGATGAATCGCTTTACCGCATATATCCTTTTCCCTGCCATAGGTTTTCTTATTGTGATGTCAACACCCATATTCCACCTACTTTTTGGAGAGAAATGGGACCCCTCAATTATGCTTTTTCAATTACTCCTTTTAAGGGGAATCTTCACTGTACTTAACTCGCTATATAACAACTATATCATATCTCTTGGCAAAGCCCGATTGGTAGTATATATGGAGGTTGTGCGCGATTGTGCATCATTATTAGCACTATTTGCAACAATACCTTTCGTAGCCATGACTACAACCGATGACCCTGTGTATGGTGTAAAAATATTACTTTGGGGACAAGTTATTGCATCTGTTATTAGTTGGGTGGTTACACTTTTTGTTACTGCGCCCCTCTCTCATCGCTCACGCATAAGTTTTATCGCCGACCTTATCCCCTATGTGGTTCAAGTTGTGTTAATAATGGTTCCAATGTGGGCAGTATCTCTTGTGATTGAGAATGTTGTATTACTATTGATTGCACAAATTACCATAGGAGGTATACTCTATTTCTCAATCAACCATATCCTACACTCTCAAATTCAAAAAGACGCAATCGACTACTTTATGTATCGATTTAGGAAAGGAAAGAAGTAATATTTGTTTCCCTCAACGACGTTTTTCTTCGTTGATAGAGTAAAAATTCTTAACTCTCAATTATTAATTGGCTCAAATAAATCTCGTTAACCCCTTTGGGGTTGTCAATTCTTTGTAGTATCTTTACACTTTAATTGTTTAGGTATTACTATTATGAGATTATTACAATCGGCAAAATACATTTTGGCAGTAGTTGTTGCATGTATTTCGGCTTCAGTTTCTGCTCAAGATTCTATTCACTACAATGCCTCTACCATCGGTTCAATTAGTAGTGGAGATTTTGCTCCATATTATATTTCATCATTAAATCACGGCATCATGCCACATGGAGATAATGCCCTATTGCGAGTAAGCACTTGGAAACCTATCTCTACTGCAACACGTTTTAGTTGGGGATTTGGAGTAGATGTACTTGGAGGATATAGTTCTACTGTAGATTATTTAGAGGGGAATCCTGCAAATCCTACAGGCGTGAGTCATGTAAAACTTGATTCGCTATGGGTACAACAGCTATATGCCGAGGTGAAATATCGTGGAGTTTTTCTCACCGCAGGGCTCAAACAACAAGAGTCAAAGATGCTCAACAATCGTCTATCAAGTGGCGACTGGATAGAAAGTGGAAACTCACGCCCTATTCCTGAAGTAAGAGCAGGATTTATTGATTTCCAAAATATTCCATTTACTAAAGGGTGGATGCAAATATGTGGTGCTATATCTTATGGACGTTCAACCGATAGCCGATGGGTAAAACAACAATACAATCACTTTAATAGCCACATTGCTCAAAACACATGGTACTCTTATAAATATGCCTACTTCCGCACCAATCCTAATGTACCATTTTCTGTTACTTTCGGTGCTCAAGCAGCCGCAACATTTGGAGGTTATACAGAATACTACTACAATGGAGTGCAAACTAAAGTTGAGCAACGCACAGCTACAATCGTAGACATGTTTGATATGTTTATTCCCCGTTTAAGTGACAAAGAAGGGTATGTAGCAGGTAATCATCTTGGCAGTTGGGATATCATGGCTCGCTATCGATTCAAAGACGATACCGAATTGAAAGCTTATGTTCAATGGCCATGGGAAGATGGTTCGGGCATAGGCAAACTTAATGGTTTTGACGGAATTTGGGGACTTGAGTACAACAGTGGCAAACAATCTTGGATTAATGGCGCTGTAATTGAATATATCGACCTTACCAACCAATCAGGTCCACTACATTGGGCTCCACACGATACACCAGGAACAAGTATTACTGGTCAAGCCACTGGTGGCGATGAGTATTACAATAATGCCTTTTATAACTCATACTCTCACTATGGCATGTCAATAGGTTCTCCATTCCTCCCCTCGCCTCTTTATAACAAAGATGGCTATCCTCAATATATCGATAACCTTGTGAGAGGATTTCATGTGGGTGTAATGGGCAACATTAATAACAATCTTGAATATAGAGTACTTGGAGGTTATCGCAAAGGTTGGGGCGATGGACGTATTCCACGCGCAAAAGCCGTAGAGAACACTTCATTTATGGCTGAAGCCACCTACTCCCTCCCTGTTGTTGACGGATTGTCGTTCAAAGCACAATTTGCATTTGACCAAGGTTCAATGTATGGCAACAATATTGGAGGATGCCTCACTGTAAGTTATTCAGGCAATTTTAATATTAGCAAGAAATGAAAACATTATCACGCATCATACTTATTATCACTGCATTAATTTCACTTAATGCTTGTACTCACAACAACGGAGACATAGGTCATCTTTTTGGCACGTGGAAACTTAATGAAATCACTGCCAATGGCGAACTTGACTCAGTTTATGCTGAGGCTGATAACGTATTATGGAAATTCCAATCGTCGGTAATGAGCATGATTAGAGCAAATGATGTTACTCATAGTCGATTTGAATCATGGGCTTCGTGGGAATATACCGACAATGAAACTCGCATTGCTCTCAACTTTACCAACACCGACGACAATAACACCAATCCAGGTGCGTCAATATACTCTCCTCTTCCCGAAATGCATATGCCCAAAGCATGCATAGTGTATGTCGACATCATTACACTCTCACACAAAGAGATGGTACTTCGCTACACATCTGAAGATGGAGTGGAATATATTTATCGATTCAAACGCTGGGCTTAAATCTTGATAAAAAACAAAAAACTATATAACAATGGACAAAAACAAAATAATGCTCGTTACAGGTGCCGATGGTTTTATCGGTTCGCATTTAACTGAAATGTTGCTCGAAGAAGGCTACAAAGTGCGTGCGCTTTCACAATACAACTCATTCAATAACTGGGGCTGGCTTGAAGGTATTGACCACCCTAATCTTGAAGTTGTAACAGGAGATGTGCGCGACCCTCACTACTGCAAGCACATTTCGCGCGATGTTGATACAATCTTCCACCTCGCAGCATTGATTGCTATTCCATATTCATACATAGCTCCCGACAGCTATGTTGACACCAACGTAAAAGGCACTCTCAATATATGCCAAGCTGCTAAAGAAAATGGTGTGCGCCGAGTGCTTGTAACTTCAACATCTGAGGTGTATGGTACAGCTCGTTATGTTCCTATCGACGAAGAGCACCCAAAACAACCTCAATCACCCTACTCTGCAACAAAGATAGGTGCCGATGCTATGGCAATGAGTTTCTACAATGCTTTTGAATTGCCCGTAGTTATTGTGCGTCCATTCAATACCTATGGTCCTCGCCAAAGTGCTCGTGCAATTATCCCTACAATCATTACTCAAATCGCTAATGGCGCAACTGAAATCAAACTTGGAGATCTTACTCCTACTCGCGATTTCAACTTTGTGAAAGATACTTGCCGTGGTTTTATTCAACTTGCCGACTGCGACGAAGCAATAGGTCAAGAGGTTAATGTGTGTAGTAACTATGAAATTTCCATGCGCGATACACTCAATCTCATTGCCGACATTATGGGGAAAGAGGTGAAATTCATTGAAGATACACAACGTCTTCGTCCTAAAAATTCTGAAGTGTTCCGCCTATGGGGTGATAACACCAAGATCAAAGGTCTTACTGGCTTTGAGCCCGAATACGACATTCGTCGAGGTCTTGAAGAAACTATCAAATGGTTTACTAACGAGGATAACCTCAAAAAATATAAGTCAAACATCTACAACGTATAACTCTCTACTCCATTATGGATAAAAATTTGATACTCATAGGTGGTGGCGGACATTGCAAATCTGTTATCGAAGTGGCTGAATCGTGTGGCTACACCATTCTTGGCATTCTTGAACAACCGAGCGAACTCGGGAAAGAGATTTCGGGCTATAAAGTGATAGGGTGTGACGATGACATGGCTCAATGGGTTGATAAAGCACAATTTATTGTAACCGTAGGGAGCATTAAAGACCCATCGCTACGCAAACGTCTTCACGACAAAGTGAGAGAAGTAGGTGGAAAACTCGCCACTCTCATTGCCTCAACAGCCTATGTATCAAAACGTGCCACTGTGGGCGAAGGCTCAGTAGTGATGCACTTTGCCATGGTCAACGCCGATGCAAAGATTGGTACAGGGTGTATTATCAACACTCATAGCAACATTGAGCATGATGCCATAGTTGGCGATTATTGCCACATTTCTACTGGAGCAATGGTTAATGGTGGTTGCGTAGTGGGAAATGATGTTTTTCTTGGCAGTCAATCGGTTATGGCCAACGGCACTTCAATATGCGATGGATGTGTAGTGGGTGCAGGGTCGCTCGTGCGCAAGTCATTCCGTGTAAAAGGTATATATTCGGGCAATCCCGCAATTCTTAAAATCAAAGCAAAATGAGTCGCACTTTAATCATTGCCGAAGCTGGTGTAAACCACAATGGTAGTCTCGAAATGGCTAAAACTCTTATTGAGAAAGCAGCCGAGGCTGGTGTTGATTATGTAAAATTTCAAACATTTAAGTCAGAAAAACTCGTTTCGCGCCATGCCACCAAAGCCGAATACCAAAAGGCTAATACAGATGGAGAGGATTCGCAATTAAAAATGTTGCAACAACTTGAGTTGTCGCACGACGATCATCTTCAACTCATTGAGCATTGCAACCGTTGTGGAGTAAAATTCCTCTCTACAGCGTTTGACCTCGATAGTATCGACTTTCTATCATCGCTCAACCTCGATATATGGAAAATCCCATCGGGTGAAATCACTAATCTCCCATATTTGCGTCGCATTGCTCAGAAGGGGGAACGTGTGATAATGTCAACAGGCATGTGCACCATTGAAGACATTGAGGCTGCCCTAAATGTACTCACTACTAATGGCACTCCACGCGAAAACATAACCCTGCTACATTGTAATACCGAATACCCCACACCTTGGGGCGATGTCAACCTTCGCGCAATGCACGATATAGCACAACGCTTTAATCTCTCAGTGGGATATAGCGATCACACCAAAGGCATCGAAGTGCCTATTGCTGCTGTTGCTCTCGGGGCAACTGTAATCGAAAAACATTTTACCCTCGACAACGATCTCCCTGGCCCCGACCATAAAGCATCGCTCGAACCACACGCGCTCAAAGCCATGGTCGAAGCCATACGCCACATCGAATTGTCGCTTGGCAACGGCGTTAAAGAGATATCAGAGTCGGAGCGAAAGAACATTGCCATTGCGCGCAAAAGCATCGTAGCGGCAACACATATATCGGCAGGAGAAATCTTTACTGAAGAAAATCTCACCGTAAAACGCCCTAGCGGAGGCATCTCCCCCATGCGTTGGGACGAAATCATCGGCACCCCCGCCACTCGCAACTATCTCCCCGACGAAATGATAGAATAGCAATTATAACATTAAAGATTATAAATATGAAGATGAAAATGAAAAAGAGAATATTAATTGATGGTATATTTTATAATACTTTTTGGAGATTTAGAAATGATGATCCAGGCTCAACTGACAAGATAGAAACATTTCGTGCTGCAATGACAATGGCTATTCTATTTTACATATATCCCCTTCCAATTTTTGGGATATCTGAATTCTATGGTCTCAACTTTTCTATTTTTGAAAATTTAACAGATACTCAAATATTTAGTTATTTTGCAATTGTTACTATATTAGTACTTATTTACTATTTCTGTAGATATAAAAAAATAATAACAGAACATGATAAGTATAACAATAAAAAATATAAAATCATAACAGTACTATATATTGTCTCTATTTTTTTATCTCCCGTTATCAGTGGATTCTTTTTATGTCTAAAGTAGCACTAAATAATTTATTTGAGTCAGCGTTAACGCATCGATTTTATGTGCAAGATTATATCGGCAGGAGAAATCTTTAGCGAAGAAAATCTCACCGTGAAACGCCCTGGCGGAGGCATATCCCCCATGCGTTGGGACGAAATCATCGGCACCCCCGCTACTCGCAACTATCTCCCCGACGAAATGATTACACTATAATTGCAAATAGTTTTTTAATAATCAAGAGGGTGAGTAAAAATTAACCTCTCTGTCTCTTTGTACCTCCTCTCTAATTTTTTCAAAGATAATAATATAAAATCCCTACTTACCTTCTAAAAGGTACATTTCTCTCATAAATTTTCATTGTCTATTAACTCGTTTTCTACTCCTAGTATGTTCATGCCTCAAATGTAAAACTACTGTTTTTTGAATTATCCTTTTGTCTTTATTCTTACATAAAAAGGAAAAAATTACTCATTTTTCATATATTTCTCTTTTTTTTTGTTCGGTTTTTCGGTTTTTGTTTGCATATTAAGTCAACTAGACTTAATTTTGTAGTTGAATTAACTTAACGAATCATGAATTTTACTTCAGTAAATAAAATTTTCGAGGCTTCTTTTCGTGAAAACTGGGATCGCCCCGCAATTTCAAACTATCAAGGTGCTACATTGCATTATCGCGACCTTGCTCGTCTTATTGCTAAACTCCACATCATGTTTGAAGAGTGTGGATTGGAAAAAGGCGACAAAGTAGCGATTTGCTCAAGAAACCAAGCCAACTGGGCTGTTTCATTCTTAGCAGCTATGACTTATGGTGCAGTTCCAGTACCCTTGATGCATGAGTTTAAGCCTTCAAACATTCATCATCTCGTAAATCACTCTGAATCAAAAGTGCTTTTTGTAGATGATGTTATTTGGGAAAATGTAGTAGAAACTGAAATGCCCGATCTCCAAGCAATCATTCAAGTTAACAATTTCAACTTACTATACTCTGCCAACGAAAGAATTACTGAAGCTCGCGCTCGCCTCAACGAATTTTTCGGCAAAAAATATCCAACAGCTTTCACTCCCGATTTGATTAACTATTACGAAGACCAAGCCGAAGAGTTGGCTATCATCAACTACACTTCAGGCACCTCGGGGTTTTCAAAGGGTGTAATGATTCCATACCGAGCAATCGCTTCTAACCTTGAATTTGGTGTAAAAGCGCTCCCTCAAATCACCAACACATCAAACGTTGTGTCAATGTTACCATGCGCTCACATGTATGGTCTTATGTTTGAGGTATTATACGAGCTCTCAAGAGGGTGTCATGTGCACTTCTTATCGCGCCTCCCAAGCCCAAAAATCATTTTGAAAGCATTGTCGGAGGTGAAACCTACTGTGGTTATCGCCGTACCTCTTATCATTGAAAAGATTTATAAAAACAAGGTAAAACCTGTATTGGAAAAAGTAGGCATCAAATATGCGATGAAAGTACCTGGTCTTGACCAAATTATTATCAATAAAATCAAAACCGAACTTATCAATGCATTTGGTGGCGAGTTCTACGAAGTAATCGTGGGTGGTGCTGCTTTCAACAAAGAGGTTGAAGCATTCTTCAAGAAAATGAACTTCCCATTCACCGTGGGTTATGGTATGACAGAATGTGCTCCTATCATCACTTACTCTGACTGGAAGACAGAAAAGCTCTACTCTTGTGGCGAAATCGTACCTAACATGGAGATGAAAATCGACTCTCCCGACCCCGAAAATATCCCAGGCGAGTTGCTCGTTAGAGGTGCAAATGTATTCCTTGGCTATTACAAAAATCCCGAAGCAACCGCCGAAGCTCTCGACGAAGATGGTTGGTTGCACACTGGCGATATGGGTATAATTGATGCCGATGGAAGCCTTTTTCTCCGTGGCCGTTCAAAATGTATGATTCTTGGTCCATCGGGGCAAAACATCTACCCCGAAGAGATTGAAGCAGCTCTCGATGTTCGCCCATATTTTGTTGAGTCATTAGTTATTGAAGAAGATGGTGGTCTTACTGCATTGGTATTCCCCGACTTTGACCAAGGGGCAAAAGATGGTATGAACCAAAAAGAGTTTACTAACTACATTAAGTCGACTCTCCCCGACATCAATAAAGATCTTCCAAATTATGCTCGTTTGAAGAAAATTGAGGTAATGTCAGAAGCATTCGAACGCACTCCCAAAAAGAGTATTAAACGATATCTTTATCAACGTGTAAAAAAATAATTTGAACAAAAATACCAAGGGTGGCATTTTAATATAAGTGCCACCCTTATTTTTAATTAGATATCCCATCAAATCTCCTCAACAATGAACAACACTTCAACACAAGAAATAATCAACCTCAACGAGGCGCAAAAGCAATATTTTAACACAGGAGCAACCCTCAATGTACGTTTTAGAAAGCAGATGTTGAAACAACTCCTCGCTGCAATAGAGAAATGGGAACAAAAGATATGTGATGCCCTTTGGATTGACCTTCACAAATCATATGAAGAGGCATTTCTCACCGAGATAAGCATCGTGAAGGCTGAGATTAAAATACATCTCAAAAAGGTAGACTGCTGGGCAAAACGCCAAAAGGTATCTACCCCTCTAAAACTTTTCCCTTCGCGAAGTTACATCACAAAAGAGCCTCTTGGCAATGCACTTATAATAGCTCCTTGGAACTACCCTGTACAATTATTACTAAATCCTCTTGTAGGAGCAATTTCTTCGGGGTGCACTGCCATGCTAAAGCCCTCTCCTTATGTACCTAATGTGTCGAAAGTTATTGAAGATATGATTTCAGAGACATTCAATAACGAGTATGTCGCTGTGGTACAAGGCAATCGCGACGTAAACACTGCATTACTTGAGCAACGATGGGATATAATCTTCTTTACTGGTAGCCCCTCACTGGCAAAAAAAGTAATGACTGCTGCCGCACAAAATCTCACCCCCGTGGTACTTGAACTTGGAGGCAAAAGCCCATGTGTCATTGACCGAAGCGCCAATATTAAGATTACTGCACGCCGACTTGCATGGGGAAAGACTCTAAATAGTGGTCAAACATGCATCGCCCCCGACTATATTTTAATACACAAAGATGTAAAAGATGAGTTTGTTAAAGCATTTGCCCAAGAGGTAAAAAATCTCCATGGCGAAGATGTGAAAGCCGATAAACACTATGTAAGAATCGTCAACGACAGAGCCTTTGAGCGTGTGAGTGAATACATCAAGAGCGAAAAGGTGTTGTATGGAGGGGAATGTGATGCTTCTACTCGCTACATCGCCCCAACATTGCTTGAGAATCCGGCATTGGACTCTCCTGTAATGACCGAGGAAATTTTCGGGCCAGTGTTCCCCATCATCACTCTCTACGACAATGATTCAATCGTAGATAGTGCAACGGCGTTTATCACTTCACGCGAAAAACCGCTTGCCTTATACTACTTTGGCAACGAAAAAGATGGTTGGAAACTATTCAACAAAACCTCTTCGGGTGGAGGTTGTATCAACGATGTGATTATGCACATTGCCAACGAGCATATTCCCTTTGGAGGCGTAGGCAACTCGGGCATGGGACGCTACCATGGCAAAGAAAGTTTCGATGCATTTAGCCACACACGAAGCGTCATCTCCACAGGCACATGGATTGACCTCCCATTTAGATACATGCCATATAAAATGTTCAATCTTGTAAAGAAGATTTTATAACAATAACCCACTAATATTCAATCGATTTATGCCATATATACACAAAATCTATCGTGCAATAGATTTTATCGGTTGTGGCAACTAAAATGCGCCCTTATCTTTGCAGTGGATAAAACAAACAACACGTTTTATTTGTTAAGTTAATAAGTTTAATAACCCTAAAAAAGATAAGATTATGAAAAAGTATCGTTGCACTGTATGTGATTGGATTTATGACCCCGAAGTAGGTGACCCTGATGGTGGTATCGCTCCTGGAACTTTGTTTGAAGACATACCCGATGATTGGAGTTGCCCCGTATGTGGCGTTACAAAAGCCGACTTTGAAGAGGTTGAAGAATAATTCTTACTCGCGAATATATTCAAGGTATATATACAAAAAATGAGAGCGAAATGCTCTCTTTTTTTGTTATCTAACACACATATCGTTTCATCGGGGTTAGTGACAATAGGTATATTAATAGCGTTGATGCAAGGAATGTTGCCAATGGCGCAATCAGCATTGCCCACTCGCAATCGTACATGTGTGGCAACACTACATATTCATATATTGCTGTGTGGCAAAGATAGATGCCAAACGATAATTTTGCCAATCGTGTAACACCCATTTCTATCCATCGAGGCAGACGTTTCACCTGTATTATAAGTATGAAATATATCGCCATATACGCTACAATATTAATATGTTGATCGTTGTGGAGCATGTAGGTGAGTCCATATTTTTCGGTAAAGAAATATAATCTTACGGGCAACACCACAGCAAGCATTAACAACACTGCCCACGCCACAGTTTTATAACGACTTGATTCGGCATTTAATGGATAACGATATAGGTAATAACCCAATAGCATATATCCCAAATATCCCACAAATGGGCTTAGCACTGTGTCATGAATATTCTGTGGAAATTCAACAAAATAACATGCATAAGGAATTGTGGTTGATAACGCCCAGAGCACAAGCACATACTCTACCCATCGACGCGATGTATTATTCAACCACACCGATATAATTGGTGCCATTAAATAAAATCCCATCAGTGCATACATAAACCATGCTGCGCCAAATGAAGGTTTCAATGGCAAAGAATAAAACTCTTTCCACAATGTGCCGAGAGTCCACCCCTCAAAGTAGTATGAGAGCAACAAATACACCACCGACCATATAAAAAACGGTGGAAAGATGCGCTTAAAACGTTTTTTTAAGAACGCCACACCACTACCCTCAACAGGAAGTAATACAGCACCCGAAATCATAAAAAACAACACACTATCGCCTACGATGATATGCATCATCGTTTCATCATCGGCACCAAGCCCACACACTATTGTGTGGTCAATGATTACAAATATCATTGCCACAACACGGAGCAGATCTAAGCCAAGTATGCGCTGTTTCATTTCTTATAGTTTGCCAACGATTCTTCAAGACTGGTTACAATCATCGCCTTCAGTTCGGGAGGGTCAATCACCTTAATGCTTGGTCCATGCGAAAGCAACTCTTGCACAAAGTCGGGGGTAATGCGCAATCGATAAGTGAATATAGAATAGTCGTCGTGAATCATCTCTTGTTGTGATGAGTGCAAAGGCAACGCACGCAAATATTTTGCTTGACGCGAAGATGCTTTTATCGACACATTTTTAATTTCGCCTTGCGAGAATACAATACCAAAACTATATTTAGTATATTCATCGGCCTCAAAGTCGGCTGGCATTTCAAAACCCTCTTGAAGCACCACCATGTCGCGCATACGGTCAAGAGCGTATGTCTTGATTTTATCCTCCTTGACATTCAACCCCGTAACATACCAACGCTGACGAAAAATTTTCAAGAAATAAGGGTGCACTACAATATCGGGAGTGGCGTTGGAGCGAGTATATGGTTGATATGTAAACTTAATTTGTCGAAACTCCTTAAGTGCATCAATCACAGAGGCAAGAAACTCGCGTGCTGAGGGCACATCTTCTATAAAAATGCGATTTGACACGTCGCGCGACTCACTCAACACGTTATTCATCGCCGTAGTGTTGAGCAACCAGTTGGTCACACTTTCGTTGTGAGTATCCCCCTCTTCGATATAATACTCAAATGTGGAGGGATTACATTCGATATTTATCTTAAACAGTTCCTCTATGGCCATGCGATAATTATAGAAGGTGCGACGAGGGAGTGGCTCGCCATTAGAAAATGGCGACTTTTTCCAACGCACATTCAACTCCTCGCGAGTGATATGTCCATAGCGTTTTATCGTATCAACCAACCATATATAACGGCTGAATAGATCTTTTGACATAACTGTTCTTTAGTTTATTATTTGCCATTCTTACCTACCGAGAGTAATGCCAATCCGGCAACTGTCAACACAGCATTGATAATCAATAATTCAAAACTTGTTGTATAGTTAAATTGCTCTTTCAATTGCCATTGTACTACCCACGACAACGCTGGGGCAAGCACACACACAAATGGCACTGCACGGTCACGAACTTGCATCTTGGTAAACATACCAAACACAAACAAACCAAGGATAGGACCGTATGTATATGAAGCCAATGTGTAAACTGCGCTGATAGCATCTTGGTTACTTGCGTAATAGAATACTACGATAACAGCACCCATCAACACCGACATCATGATGTGAACCATCTTGCGCACACGAGTGAGTTTTGTGTCGTCATATTTCTTTTGACCATCAAGAATATCAACGGTGAAAGATGTAGTGAGTGAAGTGATAGCCGAACCTGCAGCTGAATATGCAGCCGAAATCAAACCAAGAACAAACAACACCAATACCACTACTGGCATACCTTCGCTTTGTGCTACCATACCAAACATTTCGTCGGCTTTTTCAGGCATTGCCATTCCTTTTGTATTCATATACATCACGAGCAATGTACCCAACACGAGGAACAATGCAATCACAAAGAATTGAATCACACTGCTCACAATCATATTTTTTTGAGATTCTTTTGAGTCTTTACAAGCTAGGTTGCGTTGCATCATATCTTGGTCAAGACCAGTTGTTGCAATTACCATAAACACCCCAGCAAGGAATTGCTTCCAGAAGTATGTACCCTCTTTAGGATCGTCAAAGAAAAACACTTGCGAAGTGCTATCACCAGCAACTGCGCTAACTACCTCTCCAAATGAGAATCCAAGACCTTTAGCGATAAAGTAGATACACAACACTACCGAAAGCACCAAGCAACAACTCTTCAATACATCGGTCCAAATAACCGATTTCACACCACCTTGTGCAGTGTAGAGCCATATCAATGCAATAGTTGCAACCACATTCAACACAAATGGGATATTCAATGGATCAAACACAAGAATTTGCAACGTAGCACACACTACCAAGAAACGCACCGATGCACCAAGTATTTTTGAGATGAAGAAGAACCATGCTCCAGAGCGATAAGTAGCCACTCCAAAGCGTTCTCCAAGATATCCATAAATCGACACTAAGTTTCTCTTGTAGAACATAGGCACAAGCACAAAGGCTATGAGGAAATAACCCACAATGAAGCCCAAGCACATTTGCAAATAAGAGTAACCTTTAGCCACAACCATACCTGGCACCGAGATAAATGTTACACCCGAAATTGCGGCACCAATCGTAGCAATCATCACCAACACCCATGGGTTTTTGCGGTTGCCCGAAAAAAATGTAGCGTTATCTGACTTGCGCGAAGCAAAGTACGAAATCATCAACAACAACGCAAAGTATGCGATTATCGTAATAATTACAATCCAATGATTTTGCATAATTTTTATCCTTATTTTTTAATTTTATATTCGGTTAATTTATTCTTCATAAAGCAGATATGGCTTGCGTTGCGCCTTAAATGCCTCAACATCATCGGCCCATGTTGCCTTAATTTCTTCGGCACTCATACCATTTTCAATCATACCACGGATACTTTCATCGCCAATGAGTTTTTCAAAAAACACCTTAGCACCAGTATACTTATAGCCATTGTCAAAAAACTCATCAACAGGCACATTCATACACTTATAAGCATCGATAAGATACTCCAAAGTCAAACCTTTGGCAATAATCGCCTCATCTTCAAGATTGCGAAGGTCGCGACCATAACATTTTTTATCGAGCAATGGAGGATTTTTAGCACCCTCAACACTGCGAGGTGTAAATTCAAAGTCACAACCCTTCATATCGGGGTGTCCGTAGATTTCAAACGGAGCATCAGTGCCACGTCCAAGGCTCACCGATGTACCTTCAAAATAGCAAATCGAAGGATAGAGATATATTGATCTCATAGTGCGAAGGTTGGGCGATGGAGCCACTGGCAACACATAGCGAGTTTGGTGAGTATAGTTTTTACATTTTACCACATGCAAAGGCACTGTTGCGCCATCGTTCAACCACTTTTCACCATTAACCATCAAAGCAAGTTCGCCAAGAGTAAGACCATGCACCACAGGGATAGGCAATTTACCCACACCCGATTTTAATTTCATATCAAGAGTAGGACCATCAACATACATTCCGTTAGGATTAGGACGGTCAAACACCATAAACTCCTTACCACTCACTGCTGCAGCGTTCATCAAGTCAACCATTGTGCAGTAGTAAGTATAAAAACGCAACCCCACATCTTGAATATCGGTTACGATAATATCAATCTTGCTTATTTCTTCTTTTGATAAAGCTTTTTTCTTGTTGCTTCCATAGAGCGACTCAATGCGAATACCTGTTTTTGAGTCAATTTCGCTATTTACCGACTCACCAGCATCGGCAGTGCCACGAAAACCATGTTCAGGCGAATATATCACCTCAACATCAAGTCCACTCTCGAGCATCACATCAAGAGTGTGACGATTTCCCACCACACCAGTGTGGTTAGAGAAAAGACCGATTTTTTTACCCTTGAGCAATGGAAGATACTCATTTACTTGCGCCGCGCCCACCACAACTTCTTGTGCCGACAACATCGCACTTCCAAAAGTCACTAACGTTAGTGCTACTATTAATTTTTTAAGTTTCATATCTACAATTCTGAAATATTTCGTAAAGATACAAACAATTCAAATACACTCTTGTACATTTTCTGCACATAAGTATTAATATATCTTAAAAAACTACCCTAACCAACTTACTCCCAAGAAATATCTACTAAAAATATCCACACACAATCCATTGGGGTATTAACAGTATCAAGGTAAGTGGTTTGAGTCTACTATACTCCACAAAAAAATGCTAACAACTGCAATTCACAGTGTTAGCATTTTTGTTTGCTTTTATAACTCTAAAGTTTATTTTTGGTCGGCACCGTCCGACATATTTCCTGTTCCTTGATAAGGAGTTGTGATTTCTAACGCTTCAATAGGCATTTCCATACCAAATGTGTCGGGAGCTCCCATATCTTCTACTTTGTGATTCTTTGTTTCACTTGAGCCACATGATGTCAATGCCATCAATACGATTCCTACGTAAAAATATTTTTTCATTGCTATAATCCTTATTATTGTAATTTGTTTTGCTTGCAAATTTACTGTTTTATTCCGAATAATCAAACTGATTAGTGCGCTTCGAGCCAATTATTTCCTACCCCTGCTGATACGGTTAATGCCACACGTCCATGATAAGCATTTTCCATATTCTTTTTCACCAATTCTTCTACACGCGATAGTTCTTCGGGTACAACGTTAAATACCAATTCGTCATGCACTTGCATAATCATCTTGGAGCGCAATCCCTCGTTGGCAAAATCGCGGGCAATATCAATCATTGCCACCTTAATGATGTCGGCAGCCGATCCTTGAATAGGAGCATTTACAGCATTTCGTTCGGCATAACCTCGCACTACTGCATTGCGCGAATTAATATCGGGGAGGTAACGACGACGACCTTTTATTGTTGACACAAATCCATCTTTACGCACTTGCTCAAGGTTGTCGTCCATATACTGACGCATTTGTGGATACGACGCATAATATCCATCGATTAGCATCTTGGCATCGGCACGCGAGATTGACAAACGCTCAGAGAGTCCAAATGCTGAAATTCCATAGATGATACCAAAGTTGGCAGTCTTAGCATAACGGCGTTGCTCATCGGTAACATCATCAAGCGACACACCATATACCTTTGCCGCTGTAGCACTATGGATATCTGCACCCGAACGGAATGCCTCTATCATATTTTCATCGCCACTCATATCGGCTATCAATCGCAATTCTATTTGCGAATAGTCAGCTGCATAAAGCACACACCCCTCATCGGCAATAAATGCACGACGAATTTCGCGTCCGTCGTCTGTGCGCACAGGTATGTTTTGCAAGTTAGGATTTGCCGATGATATGCGACCTGTTGCAGTAACAGTCTGATTATATGATGTATGAATTTTTCCTGTTGCAGGGTTTATCAATTCGGGCAACGCGTTGATATATGTGCTAAGAAGTTTTTTCAATCCTCTAATCTGCAATATCTTGTCGACAATAGGGTGTACTTTGCGATACTTTTCTAAAACATCTTCGGCAGTAGAATAGGCACCCCCTTTTGTGCGCTTCGCCTTGGGGTCGATTTTCAAGCGTTCAAACAACACCTCGCCCACTTGCATTGGCGATGCTACATTAAATTCGCCACCAGCAAGTTCGTATACCGATTTCTCTATCTCTTGCATGCGCGAAGTGAGGCTTTGCGACATCTTTGCCAACTCGCTCACATCAATTTTTACACCCACAATCTCCATATCGGCAAGCACCTTCACAAAAGGCAATTCTATCTCCTCTAATAGCGAGATTAACCCCTCCGCTTCAAGCATAGGGTGAAATTTTTCGCACAAGCGCAATGTGAGGTCAGCTATTTCACACATCACATTACCCACCATAGTCTCATCAATCTCTGAACCTATCTTGCGTTGCAATGCATCTTCTACTGCTTGACTTGCCATGCAACCGAGATAGGTAAATGCAAGCGATGGCAATGAGTGTTTCATTTCTGATTGCAACAGATAGTGCGCCACCGCTGTATCGTAATAATTGTGAGTAAGTTCAATCCCTTCGTTATGCAATATAATATAGTCGCGTTTCACATCGTGGCTCACATATTGCACATGTTTTGAGCACAATAACATGCGCAACACCACTTTCATCTGCTCACGCGCCTCTTTTTCGTTTGGCAATGCCACATATACAGCCTCATTGGCTTGCATTGAGATAGCAATCCCCTTCCAACGAGCAGTCATCGCCTCAGCCCCCGATGCGTAGATAGCGACACCCACCCTTGGCATTCCTAAAGCCTGCGACACGACTTCCGACACCTCCTTGAGTGTACTTGCTGTGCGATATTGCGCCGATACGCTTACACACTCTTGCGCGACAGGAACTTCGTCAAATAATGATGGTTCGTCAAACAATGATGCCTGAGGCGATGCTACTGGAGAAGAAACTACCTCTACTGTAGGTGCAACACCCATCTTGGTCAAGAACGACTTAAACTCAAGTTCGGTATATATCTCGGCCAAACGCGATTCGTCGGCATCTTTACATGCCAAATCCTCGATTTTTACATCTACTGGCACATCAGTTTTTATCGTTACCAAGAATTTAGAGAACTTAATTTGCTCCACATTCTCAGCCACCTTCTTTTGTATAGCCCCCTTGAGAGAATCGACGTTTTCAATAAGGTTTTCCACCGAACCCCATTCATTTATGAGTTTAACAGCCGTTTTTTCGCCTACACCAGGACAACCAGGAATGTTATCGCTCGCATCTCCCTCAAGAGCGAGGAGGTCAATTACTTGCGATGTTGAAGAGATGCCATATTTCTCACACACCTCTTTCACTCCACGCACCTCAAATCCAGTTCCTTTCAATGCTGGACGATACATCAATACCCTATCAGTCACCAACTGACCATAATCCTTATCAGGTGTCATCATTAGCGTGAGATACCCCTCAGCTTCGGCCTTTCGCGACAATGTCCCTATCACATCATCTGCCTCAAATCCAGGCACTTCTATTACAGTAATATTGAGTGCAGCAAGAATATCTTTGATATATGGTATTGAAAGGGTTATATCTTCGGGCTGAGCATCACGTTGAGCCTTATATTCGGGATATGCATCATGACGAAACGTTCCTCCCTTGGGATCGAAGCACACTGCCACATGTGTAGGTTTTTCCTTGCGCAACACATCTTCAAGAGTGTTACAAAAGCCAAATATCGCCGAAGTATTAAGACCTTTTGATGTAAATCGTGGCGCACGTATCAATGCATAATAAGCACGATATATCAACGCATAGGCATCAATGAGTAATAGTTTTTTATCATCCATATATGATTGTAGTTTTTATCATCGTGAAAATATTTCATAAAATTACACATAAAACACCAACACACACAAAAAAAACATAAAAAACACCACTTCCGATTTGCTTTTATTAGATTTTACTATCCTTTTATTATAAGTTTTTACTATTTTTGCACGAAATTTCAGTTTAAGATATGTCAACCATTCAATCAATCCAACAATCAATCGCACCCGAATTGGAAATGCTCAACAATCGCATCTCCTCAACTTTGGCGTCACCTAACGCATTGATGAATCAAGTGGTTGAAGGTTATCTCAAGTCTAAAGGGAAGCAAATTCGTCCTATTATCGTTATTCTCAGCGCCAAGCTTCTTGGCGAAATGAATGAAAATGTAATTGCGGCTGCAACATCAGTTGAATTGCTACACAACGCTACTCTCATTCATGATGATGTGGTTGATGATACTAAATTGCGCCGTGGACAAGCAACTATCAACAACATTTGGGACAATCACATCGCCGTACTCGTTGGCGACTTCTTCCTTTCTTCGGCTCTTTTCCAAGCTATAGAAACTGAAAATATTGCCATCATCAAGTCAATTACCAATCTTGGAAAGCAACTCTCAATTGGCGAAATCGACCAAATCTACAATGCTCGTTACCACACACTTAGCGAAGATGCCTATTTTCAAACCATATATCGCAAAACAGCATCTTTGTTTGTGTCGTGTGTTGAAGTAGGGGCCTATGCCGTGGGAGCATTAGAGGAGCACACTCGTCTACTCTCAGAGGTAGCACGCTTGCTCGGTCTTTGCTTCCAGATCAAAGATGACATCTTCGACTATTTCGATGATGAAAAAATCGGCAAACCTACAGGCAACGACCTTCGCGAAGGGAAAATTACTCTCCCCTTATTACATGTGTTACTCAATGACACCCTCCCTCAACACAAAGAAATGCTTGAACTTTCTAAAAAAGAGGTACTCAACGTCAATGAGATTAACACTCTTATCAACTATGCGAAACAACATGGTGGGATAGAATATGCCTATGACACCATGCAACGCCTTCGCAATGAAGCAGCCGAAATACTTACACAATTCCCTGAGTCGGAAACACGCCAACACTTTATCACCATCATCGACTACATTATCTCTCGCGATAAATAATCTTTTTCGCAGAAAACTTTAGAAATTCCCCCACTCGGCAACATCACACTTTCCCTAAATTTCAGAAGGAGAGTTTCTTTTGTTATTGAATTTTATCATATTAGTCCACTTTTCCCTCTTTCATCTTATTAGTCCACTTTTCCCTCTTTCATCTTTCCTCTCCCCTCTTTCATCTTTCCATCAATCATTATGCGAGTTAAATCTCCATATCTTTTTACAGTTGTTTTATGAAAAACGCAAATTTTATATCATTTTGTAAGAAAAATTTGGATTACTCAAGAAATTTGTATTATCTTTGTACCCAAACATGAAATTTATTGCATAATTATGGCTCTTATCATACCTAAAAAATACAAGCGCAAACTCCTTCCCGAAACAACCGAAGTGGCTATTAAGGATATCAAAGTGGCATTCCAAGAAAAACTTGCCTCTGCACTCAACTTGCGCCGAGTAACAGCTCCACTATTTGTCCTTTCGGGCACTGGTCTTAATGACGACCTCAACGGCATCGAAAAAGCCGTTACGTTCAATATCCAATGTATGAATAATAGCCCTGCCGAGGTGGTGCATTCCCTTGCTAAATGGAAACGCACTAAACTTGGTTACTACGATATCGCTCCTGGCTATGGACTTTATACCGATATGAACGCTATTCGTGCTTGCGAAGATCTCGATAACCTTCACTCGCTATATGTCGACCAATGGGACTGGGAACAAACAATCACTCCACAAGATCGCAACCTCGACTATCTAAAAGAAACCGTTGTTAAGATTTATGACGCTGTGCGTGCCACTGAGCAGATGATATACAAAAAATTTCCACACATCACTCCTGTACTACCCGACGAAATTAAATTTATTCATGCCGAAGAACTACTTCAAGAGTTCCCCGACCTTGATGGCAAAGGTCGCGAAGCCGCTGCTGCTAAAAAATATGGAGCAATCTTCCTCATCGGCATTGGCAACCCATTGTCAAATGGCAAACCTCACGATGGTCGTGCTCCAGACTACGACGACTGGATTACGCCAAACTCTGATGGATACACAGGTCTTAATGGCGACATGATTTTCTGGAACACAATTCTCGAATGTCCATTTGAACTATCATCAATGGGTATTCGCGTTGAACCAGAGTCACTTATGCAACAACTCAAAGCGCGAGGCTGTGAAAATCGCTCACGATTCAAATTCCACCAAATGCTCCTCAATGGCGAATTGCCATCATCAATCGGAGGAGGTATCGGACAAAGTCGTTTGTGTATGTTCCTACTTCAAAAAGCCCATGTAGGAGAAGTGCAAGCAAGCATCTGGCCCGAAGAGCAAATCGCTCAATGCCAAGCCGCAGGCATCGAACTTATTTAACAAATCAATAACAGAAAATACTCAAGGACTGTGCTAAATCTTAGCTACAGTCCTTTTTTATTCATCACCCTCAGAGAGAAAAACATTAGTTTCATAAAAATTTGCTACACTAAAAACAATATCTATTTTTGTAGTATATTGAGTAGTATGCGAATTTTATAAAATACGCAAAAAAACAAACACATATTTACAACTATTTTATCAGTTTAGAAAAACAGCTTTTACTAATCAAATTAAAACATGTCCTCATTACTTCTTAGCAAAAACATTTTGAGTTACATTGCCTTCTATAATTTTTTAGCATTAAAAGAGTAATCTTAACTATTTTATTTTTTTGGAGAAAGACTCCTATAATTCGCCTAAAAAATTGGCAAAAAACACGTTTTTCGAAAAAAAATGAAGAAAAATTAAAAAATATCGCATTTTTTTTGCGAAATACTTGCACAGAATAAAAAGTCGTATTATCTTTGCACTCGCAAAACGGCAATAGCCGCTATGCACCTCAAAAATCTGGTGTGGTAGTTCAGCTGGTTAGAATACCTGCCTGTCACGCAGGGGGTCGCGGGTTCGAGTCCCGTCCATACCGCAGAGGAGAGAGGAGAATGGGTAGTAGAAAACTTTGGTTTCTTTACTCATTCTTTTTTTGTATATATACCAATCACCCTACCGAATCAGCTTAAAGGCAAGGTGGACAAAAAGTAGGATAAAACCTTTGTAATACACTGAAATACATATCTTTGTGAAGAATATTATTGATATGGTAAAAAAAATGCTTTTTTTGTGGCTCAAAT
>JAFYSL010000022.1 GCA_017559355.1 Muribaculaceae bacterium | reverse complement strand
TCACTTCAAGAAAAAATGCTTACCTTTGTGGTAGCAAAGATTGGAAAACACGCGTTCTTTGAGGCGGTTATAGGGATTTTTGAAGAGAGCAAAGAACGGATTTTCTAACAACTTTTAGCCCCATAAAAAGGCAACGGATTAGTAGCAAATCTATATCTTAACTCATCTATATACGGTCTTTCAGGACCGCATTACAACCACAGGAGCCCGTTGCGTATTAAACAATCTACCAACGGTTTGCATTATTTCCCAATTTCCTGCCTTTTTCTCGCGAGTTCTTACTATCTTTGTATAATTGAATCTAGTGTTACGATAAAATGTTAGAATCATTTCGTATTATAATATTGATTGTGCTATCATGTATTTCATGGTCATGTGGTAGTGTTGACAATAAACTTGTTGACTCTACCCTATGCGATTTTAACCGATATATTAGCACAAATAGCTATGATTCATTATCTATACTACACAACTCTATTAATATAAATCCCGAATTAGGATTGGCTGTTTTATCGAAAGTTAAAGATTCGACACCAACTGCTTATGAAGTAGCATTGGCGGTTATGGTTACACCTCAAACCGCAGCTGAAATTGTATTGCACAACTTGCTTGCAATGCCTAAACAAGATAGCAATCAGGCTAAAATGCATATAACTAAAATTGCGTCATGGTATTCTCTAATAGACAAAGAGAATTATATCCCTATTTTCAAGGAGACGATAGACTCATGTGTAAAAACTTATGATATACCTCAACAAGCAAAACTATACACAATCTCATCTTCGCCTAAGCAATTAGGATGTCTTCTTAAACAAGACTCTATTACGAATAAAGCATTAATCTTAGAGGTTAAATCAATTTATCATAATAACGACTTAATAGATTTTAATAACGCACTAAAATAACAACCATCTATGTTTTCACCCGATTATTTAGTAAAGTACATCAACTCCGCAATTAGTAAGATCAAATATCCCGACGAACCTTCTGGGCTTTATGAACCAATCAAATATACATTAAGCGATGGTGGCAAACGTCTTCGCCCACTTCTTACTCTTGCTACTTGTGATGCTCTTGGTGGAGATATTGATGGAGCAAAGAATCAAGCAATTGGTGTGGAAATTTTCCATAACTTTACCCTATTACATGATGATGTAATGGATAATGCTGATATGCGTAGAGGCAAAGCAACTGTTCATCGCAAATGGAATGAAGCAACGGCCATTCTATCGGGAGATGCAATGCTCACTCTCGCAACTCAATTCATGACAAAAGGAGATGGTACTAAAATTTGGGACGTTATTTCGCTATTCAATACAACTGCTATGGAGGTTTACCAAGGGCAACAATACGATATGGATTTTGAAAAACGTCCTGATGTTACTGTTGTCGAGTATCTTGAGATGATTCGCCTCAAGACATCGGTTCTCCTTGGTTGTGCTTGCAAACTTGGTGCTATCATGGCTGGTGCTTTTGATTCTGAACAAAAGGCATTTTATAAATATGGGGTTAAATTGGGGTTAGCATTTCAACTTCAAGATGATTTCCTTGACACCTATGGTGATCCCAATGTTTTTGGCAAAAAGATAGGGGGTGACATCCTTAACGATAAAAAAACTTGGCTATTAATATCTGCTCTCAACGAAGATAATAGTGGCAAATTAAAAGAAATTATTGGAAACAAAGAGATTGCTTCTGAAGAAAAAATCACCCAAGTAAAGGCAATTTATGATAGTCTAAATCTTGGCAATAGATGCAAAGATTTAATGGGAAAATATGCCACAGAAGCAATTGATGCACTTAAAACCGTTGGGTTAAGTGATACCGACTTAGCGTTTTTCAAAAAAATGGCATCTGATGCCATTGGTCGCAATCACTAATTTCTCCACATCTTATGTTTGTTGACACTCATACCCACCTATATTTAGATGAATTTGCCCCAACTCCTCAAGACGCAGTTCAACGCGCGATAGATGCAGGAGTAACCAAAATGATATTCCCTAATGTAGATTTATCAACCATAAATCCCATGAAGGAATTATCCTCATCTTTTACGCTAAACACCTACATGGCCATGGGATTACATCCTACCGAAATCAAAGAAACATGGGTTGAAGACTTAGCAAAAACTAAAGAAGAATTCGACAAGCATATAGATAAATACATTGCCATAGGAGAAATAGGGATTGATTTATATTGGGATAAAACATTCCGTAGTGAACAAATGCAAGCCCTTGAACAGCAATTTCAATGGGCTATTGATGCAAACATTCCTGTAATTATCCATTGTCGTGAAGGTCTTAATGAAATATTGGAAGTACTTGATAGTATGACCGAAAAGCCTATAGGGGTTTTTCATAGTTTTGGTGGAACTGTCAATGATGTTGAGCAAATTAGAAAACGTGGTGATTTTTATTTTGGAATTAATGGCATCGTTACATTCAAAAACTCTAAACTCCGCGAAATTCTACCTCATATAGGCATTGATCGAATTTTACTTGAAACAGATGCTCCATACTTAGCACCTGTTCCACACCGAGGTAAACGTAACGAAAGTGCATATCTTATTCACACTGCCGCATACATTGCTCAGCATTTATCTTTGACTACAGAACAAGTCGCACAAAAAACTTCTTATAACGCCCACCAACTATTTGGCATATAATCGTTAAACAGGATTATTTATTACAATATAAGCATTAAGATAAGTTGCCAATATCAACCATATAACATATGGTGCAAATAGCCATGCTGAAACTTTGCTTACCCTATAACATACAATAACATACACAAATACAATTAAATCCAACAATATTAAGTCAATTAATCCACTAAATGGATCTTGGAGGTAAAAGAATAGCAGACTCCAGGAAAAGTTTAGCACTAATTGTAAGAGGAATATCCACCCCAATCCAGCATCAAGCATTTCTCGCTTATTCCATACCAAACCTATTGATAGACCACAGCACAAGTATATTACGCCCCATGCTATAGGGAACACATAATTTGGAGGGGTTAACACCGACTTATTTAAATATGGATACCACGTAACTAATGACTCCATTTGAAACAAACTTGCAGTATATCCAATACCAAAACAAATCAATACTGCAATTAATATATAAATCACACGTTTCATAACTCAATATTTTTCTTTTTGTCTTATAACATATATTTGTATTGAGTTGTTTTGTGCTAAAAAACAAAAAGTGGCAAAACAATGTTTTACCACTTTTTACATATTTATTAATCTTAATGATTAACCTTTGATAGCAGCTACACCTGGAAGAACTTTTCCTTCGATAGCTTCAAGAAGAGCACCACCACCAGTTGATACATAAGATACTTTATCAGCAAGACCGAACTTGTTAACACAAGCTACAGAGTCACCACCACCAACGAGTGAGAATGCACCATTTTCAGTTGCTTCAACGATAGCTTCAGCAATAGCTTTTGAACCACCAGAGAAGTTGTCAAATTCAAATACACCAGCAGGACCATTCCAAAGAATTGTTTTTGCTGTACGAATAACGTTTGCAAATGATTCACGAGTAACAGGGCCAGCATCCATACCTTCCCATCCTTCAGGAATATCCATTGAAGATACTACTTGTGTATTTGCATCATTGCTGAATTTATCTCCTGCGATACAGTCAGAACCAAGAACTAGATTTACTCCTTTTTCTTGAGCTTTCTTCATGATATCAAGAGCCAAATCAAGTTTGTCATCTTCGCAAATTGAAAGACCAATTTTACCACCTTGAGCTTTAGCAAAAGTATATGTCATACCACCACAAAGAATCAAGTTGTCAACTTTATCCATGAGGTTTTCGATGATACCTATTTTAGTAGATACTTTAGAACCACCCATGATTGCAGTGAATGGACGTTTGATATCACTAAGAATATTATCAACAGCTTGAACTTCTTTTTCCATCAAATAGCCAAGCATTTTGTCATCATCACCAAAGCTATCAGCGATAACTGCAGTAGAAGCATGTTTACGGTGTGCAGTACCGAAAGCGTCATTTACATAGCAATCTGCATAACTTGCAAGAGTTTTAGCAAAAGCTTTTTGGCTTTCTTTCATTTCTTTTTTAGCTACTTCATATGCAGGATCTTCTTTATCAATACCTACAGGTTTGCCTTCTTCTTCAGGATAGAAACGAAGGTTTTCAAGCAAAAGAACTTCACCAGGTTGTAATGCAGCCACTGCATCTGCAGCATTAGCACAATCTTCGGCAAATTTCACATCGCGACCAAGAGCAGCAGCTACTGCATCTTTAATTTGTGCGAGAGAAAATTTAGGATTAACTTTACCTTTTGGTTTACCCATGTGCGACATGATGATTAGACTTCCACCTTCTTCAAGAATTTTCTTGAGAGTAGGAAGTGCGCCACGAATACGAGTGTCGTCAGTAATGTTACCATTTTCGTCTAAGGGCACATTGAAGTCCACTCTGACGATTGCCTTTTTGCCAGCAAATTTGTAATTGTTGATAGTCATTTTCGTTTGAAAATTAAATTAGTTATAACGTTATATATAAGTTTCTATAAATCTAAAACACAAATTTACACCTTTTTTACCAAATAGTAAATATATAATATCATTAAATGATGTTATGAGCTTTTAATAACGCACTCATTTCCTCTGCTAACTTAGCCGATTCTTTTGCTGCTGCCTCTGCAAAATCCTCACCATTTGAAGCATAAATGATACCTCTAGAAGAATTTACCAAAAGTCCACAATCTTGAATCATGCCATATTTAGCGACTTCTTCAAGGCTACCACCTTGTGCTCCAACTCCTGGAACAAGCAAGAAACTATTTGGTGATACTTTGCGAATATCTTGGAACATTGCACCTTGAGTTGCACCAACTACATACATCATTTCATCACTTGACGCCCATTTTGCAGAAGTTTCAAGAACATGTTCAAAGATACGCTTACCATCATTATCTTCAATCAATTGAAAATCATGGCTACCTTTATTTGATGTCAATGCGAGAAGAATTACCCATTTACCTTCATATCCAAGGAAAGGAGTTACACTATCCTCTCCCATATAAGGTGCAACTGTAATAGCATCAACATCAAGATGTTCAAAGAAACTACGAGCATAAAGTTGTGATGTATTACCAATATCACCTCGCTTCGCATCAGCGATAATAAATTGATCGGGGTATTTTTCCTTGATATATTTTACTGTTTCTTCAAGAGCAACCCACCCCTCAACACCAAGACTTTCATAAAAAGCAAGATTTGGTTTGTAAGCTACTGCATATTGTGCAGTTGCATCAATTATTGCTTTATTAAACGCCAATAATGGATTTTCTTCAGTTAAAAGATGTTGTGGAATTTTTTTGATATCTGGGTCAAGACCTACACAAAGGAATGAACCTTTGCGACGTATATTCTCAACTAATTCAGTTCTTTTCATAATCTTTATTTTAGTTTAGAGTTCACTTTCTTTTAATTTCTCAGCGTTTTCAGCAATGATAAGTTGGTCAATACAACTTTGAATATCGCCATCTACAAATGCCTGAAGGTTGTAAATTGTATAATTTATACGATGGTCAGTAATACGTCCTTGTGGGTAGTTGTAAGTGCGAATTTTTGCCGATCGGTCGCCTGTTGAAACCATTGTTTTACGACGAGAAGCAATATCATCAATATACTTTTGATGCTCTTTATCGTAAATAAACGTACGAAGGCGGCTTAATGCTCGCTCCTTATTCTTTGGTTGATCGCGAGTTTCGGTACATTCAATAAGAATTTCTTCTGATTCGCCAGTGTTAGGGTTCTTCCACATATAACGAAGACGCACACCCGACTCAACTTTATTTACATTTTGACCACCTGCACCACCACTTCGGAATGTATCCCATTTGATTTCACCTTCGTTGATTTCAACATCGAAAGCTTCGGCTTCAGGCAACACTGCAACTGTTGCAGCCGATGTATGCACACGACCTTGAGTTTCTGTTGCTGGCACACGTTGCACACGATGCACACCACTTTCATATTTCAATGTGCCATATACACCTTCGCCACTCACCGCCATTACGATTTCTTTGAAACCACCAGCTGCACCTTCGCTAAAACTTGTAATTGCCACATTCCAACCTTTTGACTCACAATATTTGCTATACATCTTAAACAAGTCACCAGCAAAGATTGCAGCCTCATCACCTCCAGTTCCACCACGTATTTCAAGGATAGCATTTTTCCCATCCTCTGGATCGGCAGGAATTAGAAGTAGTTTAATTTCCTCTTCGAGTTTGGGCAATTCTGCATTCGCGCTATCAAGCTCTTCTTTTGCCATAGCACGCATATCGTCATCATTTTCTGTATCAAGGATTTCGCGAGCTTCTTGAATATTACCTAATAGATTACGATAACGACGTGTTGCCCCAGTTAATTTTTCGAGGTCTTTATATTCTTTTGTCAATCGCACATAACGTTTCATGTCAGCAATTACCGAAGGGTCAGTGATAAGCGTACTAACCTCTTCAAATCGAGCGTCAATGCCGTCAAGGCGAGATAATAATGATGTGTCTGCCATAAAATGTTTAATTTTCTACAAAGTTACAAAATTTAATTGAGAGTTAGAGTTAATACTCCATAAAAATGGGTGTTTTCCACAATATTATATGGAATTATCTGTACCTTTGCAGTAAATAAGAAGAAAAGCATATGGAAAATTTACCTCAAGACCCATTTATATTATTCAGTTATATCAATACAAAATTGCGCGATAATTATGCGTCACTCGACATTCTTTGCGAAGATTTAGAAATCGACAAAGATGAGCTGATTAAGAAATTGTCAACAATAGGGATGTTGTATGATGCAACTCTCAACAAATTTATATAAAAATTAATCTCAAATTTCTTGCAATCACTCAACAAAGAGCGTAACTTTGCATAGAATGGAAGACTATATACAAGAATTAAACCAACAGCAACAAGATGCTGTACTTTATCTCAATGGACCTCAACTAGTTATTGCTGGAGCTGGCTCAGGGAAGACACGCGTACTCACCTATAAGATAATTCATTTATTAAACCATGGTTATGAACCATGGAGAATTTTGGCATTGACTTTTACCAACAAAGCAGCTCGCGAAATGCGCGAACGTATTGAAGGACTTGTTGGTAGCACTACTGCTTCAAAATTGTGGATGGGAACTTTTCACTCCATTTTTGCGCGCATTCTTCGCATTAATGCCGAACGATTAGGATTCAAAAGTGATTTTACCATCTACGATAGCGCCGATTCTAAAGCGTTAATTAAAACCATCATCAAGGAAATGGATCTTGATGACAAAATATACAAACCTTCAACAATAATGAGTGCTATTTCTATGGCAAAAAATGCGCTCATATCCCCTACGGCCTATGCTAATAGCAGGGACATCATGGAAGCCGATGCTCATGCCAAACGCCCTCGCACTCACGAAATTTATCGTGGATATTGCCATCGATGCTTTGTTGCTGGAGCTATGGATTTTGATGATTTGCTCTACTATACAAACGTTTTATTGCGTGATAATCCTGACATTCTTCGACATTACCAAGAATATTTCCGCTATATACTTGTAGACGAGTACCAGGACACTAATTTTGCCCAACACTTGATTATATCACAACTCACACGGGAGAATCATAGTTTATGTGTTGTTGGTGATGATGCTCAAAGCATATACTCGTTCCGTGGTGCAAACATTCGCAATATCCTTAATTTACGAAATGCATATCCCGATTTACAAATATTCAAATTAGAGCAAAACTATCGTTCTACGCAAACTATTATTAATGCAGCAAATTCTCTTATTGAAAAGAATTCAGAACAGATAAAAAAACAAGTTTTTTCAAAGAACGACAAGGGGGCTAAAATTGATGTTGTTCAAAGTTTTAGCGACTACGAAGAGGCTTTTTTAGTCGCAAATCGTATTTCTCAAGTGAGAATGCAAACTCACGATAGTTTTGAAGAATTTGCCATATTATATCGCACCAATGCTCAATCACGCATTCTTGAAGAATCGTTGCGTAAACGCAATATACCCTATCGCATATATGGAGGCCTTTCGTTTTACCAACGCAAAGAGGTGAAAGATGCAATTGCCTATTTCCGACTATCTATTAACCCAAATGATGATATGGCTCTAACTCGAATAATCAACTACCCAGCTAGAGGCATTGGCGACACAACCATTAAAAAGTTAACTGCATGCGCATCTGATAATCGTGTAAGCATTTGGACCGTAATAAACGACCCCATAAAATACAATCTAAACGTAAATTCAGGGACCGTAAAAAAACTTCATTCGTTTCGCGATTTAATCCAATCATTCATGGGATTAAATGAAATAGGAAGTAATGCCGAAGAGGTCGCAAAACATATCATTCGCGAGACTCAATTATTAAGCATTTTATTATCAGACAAAACTCCTGAAAGCATTTCTAAACAAGAGAACCTTCATGAATTGCTTAATGGCGTTAAAGAATTTATAACAAACAAACTCGAAGAAGGTAACACCGAAAACATTTCCCTAACAGATTTTCTTGCCGAAGTTTCACTCGCTACAGACCAAGATACTCAAGACGAGGAAAATGGAGGAAAAAAACTCACATTGATGACCGTACACGCGGCCAAAGGATTGGAATTTAGCAATGTATTTATCGTTGGCGTTGAGGAAGAACTATTCCCATCATCAATGTGCTCAACACAGAGCGAAATTGAAGAAGAACGACGATTGCTTTATGTGGCCATCACTCGTGCCAAACAATTTTGCATGATATCGTATGCTTCATCTCGCTTCCACAATGGACAAACCAAAACAAGTTCTCCATCTCGTTTTATTCGAGATATTGATGCAAAATATTTGAATCTATGTTCGGGAACAGCCATTGGAGGTAATAATTCTTTCACAAATCCTGTGGATAATTATCGTAAATCATTCCATTCCGAAACAAAAACATACTATGCTCCTAGCAATTTAAAACCACTAAAACCCACAAATGGATCTTCAGCTTCTACAAGAACTATTCCTTCTGGAAATCCAACTTGTAGTGATATTCATAATGCTGGAGAACTATCGGTAGGCATGGTTATTGAACATCAAAGATTTGGGACTGGCAAAATTACAACAATCGATACATCTTCAGCAGATGCTCGTATTATCGTAGAATTTGCCAACACTGGAACAAAAACATTATTACTCAAATTTGCACACTTTAATATTATTGGATAATGAAACTAAACGAAATACCTACTCCATTTTATATCGTATATGAAAATCGTCTTCGTCGCAATCTTGAATTAATCAGCAAAGTTAAGCGCGAGGCTGGAGTGAATATCATTATGGCATTCAAAGCCAATGCATTGTGGCGCACATTTCCCATTATAAAGGAATATTGTACAGCTTCTACTGCAAGTTCTCTAAATGAAATGGATTTGGCACTCGACTGCTTGGGAAATGAGGTTCACTCATATTGTCCAGCATATACTCCATTGTCAATAAAACGCTATCTTGAAGGTAGCACTCATATCACATTTAACTCTCTCAATCAATGGATGCGCTTTAAGAATGATGTTATCACTCATAATTCCACTGAAGGCAAACACCATATATCGCCTGGTGTACGTGTAAATCCACAATGCTCTGTAATTGAAACTGATATATACAATCCAGCCTTACCTGGTTCTCGATTTGGAGTTACGGCCGACATAATTGGGAATAAACTCCCAGAAGGAATTGAAGGTATGCACTTTCATGCGCTTTGCGAATCTACATCATACGATTTGGCAAAAGTGCTTGAAGCATTTGAGGAACAATTTGGCAAATACTTACCTCAAGTAAAATGGGTAAACATGGGAGGTGGTCACCTTATGACTCGCGAAGGATATGATGTAGAGCATCTTATTTCATTACTCAAAGAGTTTAAGAGTAGGTATCCTTGGCTTGAAGTAATACTCGAACCAGGAAGTGCATTTACTTGGCGCACAGGCGACTTGATTACATCGGTTGTTGATGTAGTAGAAAATCAAGGCGTCAAAACAGCCATCATTGACGCATCGTTTGCTTGCCATATGCCCGATTGCCTTGAGATGCCTTATCAACCAAAAATCACAGAAAGCGTAGATGTCGATTCTTCACTCCCTACATATCGTCTTGGTGGCAATTCATGTCTTAGCGGTGATTATATCGGAGACTGGAGCTTTGAAAGACCTCTTGAAATTGGCGATAAATTGACCCTCGAAGACATGAATCATTATACCACCGTTAAAACCAATATGTTTAACGGCATTCAACACCCAGCTATAGTGCTATGTCGTGCCAACGGAGAGTGTGAATATCTACGACAATACACCTACGAAGATTACAAATCACGAATGAGTTAACCTCAACTATTTTTAACGTTAAAACTAATCACTATGCCTCGATTTTCAATAATAATACCAGTATATAATCGCATTGATGAAGTGCGTGACTTAATGGATAGTCTTGCCCTTCAATCTTGCAAAGACTTTGAAGTTGTGATTGTCGAAGATGGTTCTTCAGCGCCATGCAAAGATGTTGTTGAGGAATATTCTGGCAAAGTTAATGTCTCATATTACTATAAGGAAAACGAAGGGCGTTCGATAGCTCGCAATCATGGGCTTGAACGAGCAAAAGGTGATTATTTTATATTCTTTGATTCGGATTGTGTAATTCCTCCCGATTATTTCAAAATTTTATCAGAAGCCCTTGACAAGAATCCTCTTGATTGCTTTGGAGGTCCTGATGCGGCACACGAATCATTTAGCACAACTCAAAAAGCGATTAATTACTCAATGACATCGTTTCTAACCACAGGAGGTATTCGTGGCGGAAAAGTGCAATTAGAAAAGTTTGTGCCACGCACATTTAACATGGGATACTCTCGCAAGGTATATGAAAAAGTTGGAGGATTCCGTGAGATGTTCTCTGAAGATATCGACATGAGCACTCGTATTCGTCAAGCAGGTTTTTCAATTGGGTTGATTCGTGAAGCATTTGTGTATCACAAGCGTCGTGTAAATATGCGATTATTTACGCGTCAAGTGTATGTGTTTGGCATGTCGCGCATTACACTAAAACTTCTTTATCCCGACTCACTTAAATTAGTACATACTCTACCCGCTGTTTTCGTAATTGGTTCATTGGGACTCATTCTTCTCTCCCTACTTTGGAAATGGTGGTGCATGTTGCCTTTAGTAGCATATCTCTTAGCAATCTTTATTACCGCCCTATTCTCAACTAAATCACTCATCATCGCCATTAAAGCTGTTCCTGCAAGTATTCTGCAATTGTGTGGTTATGGATGGGGATTTATCAAAGCATTTACCACAAAAATTCTTTTGCGCCGTGGACGCAATATTGAAGAAGAAGTGGCAATTAGAAAGGGAAAATAACACGATATGGATAACCAACTAAAAGAACCCGAAAATCGTTTTTCAGGACGCATTGCCGACCTTGACGAAGGGGATAAACCTCGCGAAAAAGCGCTCACGCAAGGCATCCGTTCTCTTAGCAATGCCGAACTGCTTGCCATTATCTTTGGCAGTGGCTTGCCCGGCAAATCAGTAATATCGATGAGTCAAGAGGTGCTTGCGTCATGTAATTATCGACTTTCGCGATTGAGCCGAATGTCAATCCTTGAAATGAAAAAAAGTTTCAAAGGTATCGGCACGGCAAAAGCCATTTCACTTGCAGCTGCGTTTGAGTTAGGATTACGCACACGCGACGAAGATGCCGCTCTCGACCCACAAATAAAATGTTCGACTGACATATATAACATGATGCGCGCCAAGCTTGAGCGCCTTGAATATGAAGAATTTTGGGTATTATACCTTTCTCGCAGCAACCGCGTTATATATGAAGAATGTATGAGCAAAGGTGGGGTTTCAGGAACAGTAACCGACGTAAGGCTAATCTTAAAACGAGCCATTGAGTTACTTGCTTCGGGGATTATACTCGTTCATAATCACCCATCGGGCAATCTTCGTCCAAGTCCTGACGATGACCGCATTACAACCAAGGCAAAGGAGGCTGCCAAACTACTTGACATCAATGTTCTTGATCATCTGATCATCACACCCACCGATTATTTCTCATACAATGATAATGGACGCCTATAACTATAGAATAATGAGCTAAAGGAATTTGAAATTCAAATTCCTTTTTTATATTATACTTTTGCCTTAACTGTTTTAAGAAAATTTTCACGATTTTCGCGAGGTCCATGCGCTGTACGTTCACAATTCAGCCACTCTACCCCACTTATTCCTACAGAGTTAAGAACAAAAAGAATAAGTGTATCTTCAATAAAGTGGCGATATAAAGGTGTAGGTCCTTGTGATGTAGTGATTAATAACGTGCGACGAATATTTAATGCGGGCAACATTGCACCTTCATCGGAATATCTATAAGCTAAACCCTTAAGCAAAACTTTATCAATAAATCCTTTGAATATAGCTGGCATCATTCCCCACCATATAGGGAATATAATTATGAGGTCATCTGTGCCTTGAAGCATTTCTCCATACTTCGCAACCAATGGATCTTGTGTTTTACCACGATTATATCCCGCTAAATCTGATTCAGTCATCGTGGGATTAAATCCATCAGCAATAAGGTCTATCACTTGAAACGCACGCTTTTCTTTTAGGAGTTTTTCTTCAATTACATCCAATATCGCTCGATTAAAACTACCTTGCCATGGATGTGAATAAATTATTGTTGTCATATATAATACTTATATTTTGGTTACGCCTCTATAACACATACCAAAAGTGTTTTGTTTTGAAAAATACACATTAAATCTTGTCCTTTTTTTTGCATTTTTGATTCTTTATCCGCAACTTCGTTGCGTAGAAATGATACATTAAAACTTTAAGCCTTTTTACTTATGATTTCTAAAGAAAAAATTTATGACAGATTAATGGGATGTCTTTATAGACAAGCCTTTGGTGATACTCTTGGATTGGGAGCAGAAGAACAATATGCTGATAGAATGGCTCGCATGTATCCAAACAAACTTCAACGATATGATAGTTGGTAAAAAACACAATTTAAGGTTCAAGAAGAATAGCATAAATAATTTATTTTCGTACCTTTGTGACAAGTTAAATTTTATTCAGTGGTTACAACGATAAACGATAATATTGTTAAGTGGATTGAGGAGCATCGCAATGACGACACCACGAAGTTGAGATTGAGTTGTCGCAAAAAAGAAGATGCTTTGACATATGAATTTGCAATTATGCAAATTGAATGTCGCAAAAAAGCATCTAAAAAACTACATAATACTCTCCAATCACCATATTTTGTATTTCCCACTGCCCTATCGGCTGAGCAATGTACGTCAGATGACCTTGCTAAGTTTCATTCGACATTAATAAACGCAGGGGAAACGGTTCTTGATATGACTGCTGGACTTGGCATTGACGCTTTTCATCTTGCTCAAAAAACAAAACATGTTACCGCTATTGATCTAAACAAAACTGTTGCACAAGCACTCTGCACGAATGCAAAAGTTCTAAATATTAATAATTTTACTGGGATCAATGCAGACAGCGTAGAATATCTCAAAAACACGACTGACCATTTTGACACAATTTTCATTGATCCAGCTCGCCGTGGAGATGGAGGCAAACGCCTGTTTGCCCTATCTGAATGTCAACCCAATGTGGTGGAGTTGCTCGACCTTATTAAACAACATTGTAATAAATTAATAGTAAAAGTATCTCCTATGCTTGATGCTACACAGGTGTTAAGAGAACTCCCCAATACGACTGACTTATATGCCATAGGCACACGCCAAGAATGCAAAGAAATCGTAGCCGTTGTAGATTTCAAAACTTCCAAACCCTCTCCTACTCTACATTGCGTCACTATTAATAATGAAACATCTGATTTTTCATTTACACTCGACGACGAAACATCTGCAACCAATAGTTATGGCGAAATATGCGAAGGGATGTACCTTTTCGAGCCACACCCTGTTGTGATGAAATTACAACCATTCAAACTACTTTCTCAACAATTTAACATCACAAAATTGCACCCACACACACATTTGTATACTTCATCACAATCTATCAACAATTTTCCTGGCGATTGCTATAAAATCGAGCGAATCTATTCATTCTCATCTCGTATAGCTAAAGAGGTAGCAAAAGATTATCCTCATGCTAATATTGCCGTGCGAAATTTCATTCTTTCTGCTGACGAATTACGCAAAAAACTAAAAATAAAAGACAATAACAATATTCGTCTGTATGGTGCTACCATTGTTAATGAAAATCGACTGCTAATCGTAACATCTAAAATATAACTTGTAAATTAAAATTATTCTTTTTTTTGCATTTTCAGTCTACGTTTTGTATTTTTGTATAAAACAAATTATATTTTCAATGAAACTAATACGCCTATTAACGCTTGCGATAGTATTTTTATTTAGTTCGCTATCTTCTTATGCCGTATTGAAGGGTGATGATGTTAACGAAACTGTCATCATGTTAAGTTCGGAATTAGAGGTATTTTCCAAACACGTTGATGCCACTATTAATGATTTTTTGATAGCGCGAGATATCTACAAAGATAAAATACACGAATTTCGAAAAGAGATGGTTTCGGCCAAATTAAGTTTATATTCTCAACAAGAACAATACATCTTTGGGAATGCTTATGCTTCAGAAAACGCCTATAATTTGTGCCAAGATTTCCATAAAAATAAACAACCTATCGACTCTTGGAAAATATCATACAATAGGTCTCTATCTCGTTGCGCAAAATTACACGAAACGTTATCTAAAATAAATCCTAATTCCTTAAATTACCAAGCTAAAAAAAGTCGTGCTGAAGGTATAAAATGTTTAAATGGCATTATCTCAGACCTCAAAAATTGGAAAGACTCTATCGATGTTGACATAAAAAGGTTCAACGTAGTAGCTACTGAAGTAGATTCTTTGCAAAGTGAGGTTGACAAAAATTACAAATATATTCTTAACTCATTGCTCCTACTTCCCGATAAGAAACCAACACATGTAGTTTTTGGAGCAGAATTCCCTACTCATTGGAATTCTTGCATCAAAACTCTATCAAATATGACTACAACATCAAACTACTACGGCTGGGAATTCCAAGACAAGTGGGCAAATAAAGCTTATTTCATTATCTTTGCTGGAATAATAGCCTTTGTAATTGGAATTTTATTAGGGGAATTAGTATATCGATGAATTCCTAACGAATGGGAAATTGTACACAAACATCCAACTTGCTTATATGCCTTTTATGGTTGGGTATTAGTCGCATTAACCTTTTTTGCGATTCGGTTATTTACCGATAATCCATTCTTTGAGTCGGCATTAGATTTATTGATTGAGATGTGCATAATGTGCATTGCCCTACTCTACAGTGTTTTACTCCGCGTCAGAAGCAATCAATTAAGAGCCACAATTCTTTCTTATTTACCAGTTATCCTTCTTTCGCTTACTATAATTTTATATCGCATAGCATTAGTTAATATCTATGTTATTCGCATCACTTACCCTATAATTCTTTTAATATTGATAATTGCACAGTTTTGGATTATTCGTCATTCTCACAAATACATACTACAATTTGATCGCAATATGAGTTTTATTGCATTCTTTTTATTTGTAGCTTGTTTTGTTCTAAATTTCTTTGGATATTATTATTTATCTATCCACTTTGCATTAGCATGGTCGGTGTTCATTATCGGATTTTTAGTATTATCTTGTTATTACTATTATCTTGATCGTTGTGAACGATATTGGCGTCAAAAAGAAGACTTTGACTATTCAAAATCATGGAGAGCATTTACTTTTCCTCGCTTATTCAAACCTCTCGCATTTATCATAGTTTTTACTTTATGTATTTTAGAATGTGCTCACGTGTTCAACATTAATGAATGGTTATATGAACTTTACAATTATAAGTTTATAGATTTCCCTGGAGCCGTGTGTTTATCTCTAAGACGCATTATCCACATTATAATTTCAGCCATCTTAATTAACTACATCATTGGGCTTGTTAATTATCTACTTCACCTTAATTTTGAGGAGAAAGCCAAGGTAGGTGCAATGAATTTAAGCCGAAAGATTTTTGCAATTGTTATGTGGGGAGGATTTATTGTGCTATCATTGGCATATGTTGAAGTTAATACGATTGGTATCATTGCCACCTTAGGGGGCTTAGCCGTCGGATTAGGTGTTGCACTTCGAGATACATTTGACTGCTTGATTTGTGGTATCATCCTCATGATGGGACGCATTAAAATTGGCGATGTTGTTGAAGTTGGCAAAGAAATTCGCGGCAAAGTTATTGACATTCAATATCGTGCTACCATCATTGAAACCGACGATGGAGACGTTATTTCGGTATTTAACAATGAATTTTTTGGAAAAGATTTCAAAAATGTTAGTTATTTGGGCGAATATCAACGTCTTCATATTGCATTCAAAGTTCAAAAAGAAATTGATGCTCCAGAAGTTCGAAAAATGTTAGCACAAGCTCTTGCTGAAAAAGTTCCTGAATTGGCCAAATCTCCAGCACCAAAAGTTCTCTTTGGAGCAAGTGATCGCTTCCACATTGACATGATTGCTCAAGTGTGGGTTCCAGTCATGAACTACTACGAAACAATCTCTAATGTAAAGGAAACACTCTTTAATACATTAAAAGAGCATGGTATGTCAAATATGAGTGTTGACTCTCGTGTAAGACTTATCAAAAATATTGTAGAAACAGAAAATGCTGAGAATAAAGAGTAATTAAATATTCAATAACTAAAAAACGGTCGTAACATTACGACCGTTTTTATATCATTATTCAATTGACATCAAATTTTTTCAAACATTCGAGCCATTGCTCGTTTATCTTCACGATCTTTTATTGATTGGCGTTTATCATATTCTTTTTTACCTCTACCAAGCCCTATTACAAGTTTTGCATATCCTCGTTCACTAATGAACAATTTTAACGGCACAATTGTATATCCAGCTTCTTTTCCATCCTTTTCTAAGCGACGAATTTCTTTACGATTGAGCAATAGTTTTCTATCACGACGTTGCTCATGGTTATTATATGTGCCATAAAAATATTCTGCAACATACATATTCTTTACCCACACCTCACCATTTGCCACATAGCAATAAGTATCAACCAAACCAGCTTTACCAAGACGTATCGATTTTATTTCAGTTCCAGTTAATACCAACCCAGCGGTAAAGGTTTCTATGATATTGTAATCAAACGTAGCTCGTTTGTTTTTAATACTCACATCCTTGTTACATTTCATCTTACCCATAATCGTCTTATCCAATAATAAATTTCAAAATAGCGCCAAGAGCATATGGCACACCTAAAACTGAAATAATTGCCATAATTAAGAACTGTACTAATTTATCATCTTTTACAGCAAGATATCTTGCGCTTTTCCATAATACAATCCCAACATATACGTATATAAAATCGATTATCGACAAGTCGAGAGGCAATAATTTTTTGATAATTGCTATAATTGAAACAATTGCCAACGTATATGTTATTACCGTTGTATTTTTCTTTTCATTAGCTTGCCCATCTACACATTGTCCCATTGTCGATGCAAACACAACCATTGCAAAGAAATATGAAACAAAGAACTTTACAAACGTTACAATAGCGTATTGCAATACTGTAATAAAGCTTAAATCTTCATAGAAATATTGAGCAAAGACAGTTATTGCAGCAACACCAAATAACGGATACAATCCTACCTTTGCCAATTGTTTTGGATCATCGCCTGCATAAGAAATATCCTCCCAACCATTGCCAGGCGACATTATCAATTGACATATATGTTGAAGAAATTTTAGCATATTCATCTATATTTTTTACAAAGATACGATTTTTGAGCATTACATCTTGCATCAACACTTAAAAAACTCAAATTTACCCTTAAATCCTACCTATTAAATTCAAAAAGCGATATTTATAATTATTATATGAAAATAAACCACTATCTTTGTAAAAACATATTACTGCAATGAATACAGATATTTTATCACAATTATACACCCAAGTATTGGGACAAAAAAACACTGAAATTATTGAGTTACCTGCTTCAGGTTCCAATCGCAGATATTTCAGACTATTAGGAGCACAATCTCTTATTGGAGTTATTGGCACTTGTAAAGAGGAGAACGAGTCTTTCATATACCTTGCCAATCATTTCAAAGAGAAAAATCTCCCTGTTCCAAAAGTTTTAGCCGTTGCTGATGACTACATGGCATATGTGCAAGAAGATTTGGGCGATAATATTCTATTCAAAGCTATTGAAAAAGGACGTTTAACTCGTTCGTTTAGTTCTGAAGAAAAAGAATTGCTTATAAAAACTATTCGAATGCTTCCTGATGTCCAATTTGCAGGAGCAGTAGGATTAGATTTTAGCAAATGCTATCCCCTTGCCGAGTTTGACACTCGCACAATCATGTGGGATTTGAACTACTTCAAATATTGTTTCTTAAAAGCAACTGGTTTGGAATTCCAAGAAGATAAACTTGAAGACGATTTCCAAGCAATGAGTGAAGTATTGATGCGCAGTCAATCAAGCACCTTCATGTATCGCGATTTCCAATCGCGCAATGTGATGCTTGTAGACAACGAGCCTTGGTTTATTGACTTCCAAGGAGGCCGTAAAGGTCCATTCTACTACGACGTAGCATCATTCTTGTGGCAAGCAAAAGCGAATATGCCCGATAGTTTACGCAATGAACTCATCAATGAATATATTGAAGCATTACGCAAATACAAACCAGTAGATAAAGATTATTTCTACGAGCAATTACGCCATTTTGTATTATTCCGCACTCTACAAGTTTTGGGCGCATATGGTTTCCGTGGATATTTTGAGAAGAAACCTCACTTTATACAAAGCGTACCTTATGCTGTTGCAAACTTGCGAACATTGCTTCAAGAGCCATATCCCGAATATCCATATTTGAGCAAAATACTCAAAGAATTGGTGGAAATGAAACAATTTAGCGATGATTTGCAAAAACATACACTCACTGTAAAAGTGATGAGTTTTGCATACAAGAAAGGGATTCCAAATGACACATCGGGCAATGGCGGCGGATATGTATTTGACTGTCGTGCGGTAAATAATCCTGGCAAATATGAACGATATAAACCTTTTACAGGACTTGACCAACAAGTAATTCAGTTCCTTGAAGAAGATGGCGAAATCTTGATATTCCTCGACCATGCTTATGCACTTGTTGACTCATCAGTAGAACGTTATGTTGAGCGTGGATTTACCAACCTCATGATATGTTTTGGTTGCACTGGTGGTCAACATCGTTCGGTATATTGCGCACAACATGTGGCAGAACATATTAACAAGAAATTCAATGTAAAAGTTGAATTAGTGCATCGCGAACAAAATATTGAACAAACTTTCAACGCCAAATTATAATTTTACGATGAAAGCAATGATTTTTGCCGCTGGGTTAGGCACACGATTGCGTCCCCTTACCAACGACCGCCCCAAAGCGCTTGTTGAAGTTGGTGGTGTGGTCATGCTTGAGAGAGTTATTAATCGTCTTAAATCACATGGTATTACCGAAATAGTAATAAACATTCATCACTTTGGCGAAAAAATCATTGATTTTGTAAAAGAGAACAATAATTTCGGCATTGATATACACATTAGTGACGAACGCGACTTATTGCTTGACACTGGCGGAGGCATTCTTAAAGCTCAACAATGGCTTGATGGAGATGAACCAATTATTATTCACAATGCAGATATTCTCACCGATTTTAATCTGCATAAAATGGTTGAGCAACATATAAATAACAATGCAGATGCAACATTACTTGTTGCCGACCGCAAAACTGCTCGATATTTTTACATAGGCGAAAATAACCGTTTAAATGGGTGGACAAACATCTCTACTGGAGAGGTTAAACCTGCAGATTACGTTGCACCCAATAGTGATAAACTTAGAGCATTTGGTGGAGTCCATATTGTATCGCCATCAATATTCAGCGAATTACAAAACTATAGCACAGAACCTAAATTTTCAATTACACCATTCTACATCGATAGATGCAAAGATTTGAAGATTATGGGATATACTCCTAATGAGAAATATCAATGGCACGATATAGGCAAAATAGAGTCAATTGCCGTTGCCGAACAAGAATTTATTGAAAAATAGTGCTTTTGCGCTATTTTTTCGTTTATAATCATTTGTTTTATTTGCAATATCAATAAAATTCCGTATCTTTGCACCCGCAAAATCAATACAAAACCAAATTTTTAATTTTTTATTTAAATGGCAACTAAAATCAGATTACAACGTCATGGTCGCAAGAACTATGCGTTTTATCCTATTGTGATCGCCGATAGCAGAGCACCACGAGATGGTAAATTTATTGAAAGGATAGGTTCTTATAATCCTAACACTAATCCTGCTACAATAACATTGAACTTCGAACGAGCTTTGTATTGGGTAAACTGCGGTGCTCAACCCACCGACACAGTACGCACTATCCTTTCTAACGAAGGTGTGCTTTTAATGAAACACCTCCAAGGTGGTGTTAAAAAAGGCGCTTTTGATGAAGCAGAAGCACAACGCCGTTTCGATGCTTGGAAAAGCAAAAAAACTGCTGAAGTAGATGCTTTCAAATCAAAACTCGCTAACGAAAAAGCAAGCGACGCTAAACAACGTCTTGAAGACGAGCAAGCCAAAAACAAAGCAAAAGCTGAACTCGTTGCAAAGAAAAAAGCTGAACTCGCTGCTGCAGCCGCTGAAGCTGAAGCTCCTGCTGAAGAAGCAACTGAAGAAGTTGCAGCTGAAAGCGCAGAATAATTCGAATAGAATTTTCAACATTTATAAAGGATGTCGTCAAACGGCATCCTTTTTTATTTGCTTATCGGCAACAATCTTGTTAACTTTGCATATTATTTATAATGTGCTCATAATCGTAAATGATATCAATACAAAACCTCTCGGTAGAATTTAGTGCAAAATCCCTTTTTGACAACATTAATTATGTCATCAACAAAAAGGATAAAATTGCTCTCGTTGGGAAAAATGGTGCAGGCAAATCAACAATGCTCAAAATCATTGCCGGACTACAAAGTCCCACTTCGGGCTGCGTAGCCAAGCCTAATGACATTACAATAAGCTACCTACCTCAACAAATGGTATTAAACGACACTCTTTCTGTTATTGAAGAGGTTAGTAAGGCATTTTCTCATATTGATGAAATGCATGCCCAACTTAATAAAATTAATACCGAACTACAATCACGTGAAGATTACGAAAGCAAAGAATACCAGGACCTCATTGACCACCTCACTATACTTAACGAGCACATTGCGATGGAAGAGAGCGAGAATAAAGAGGCTGAAAAGGAGAAAACACTCATCGGTCTTGGATTCAAACGAGAGGATTTCAATCGTCCTACAGCCGAATTTAGTGGTGGTTGGCGCATGCGAATTGAGCTTGCAAAATTACTACTAACCCACCCCGACGTGCTTCTTCTCGACGAACCTACCAACCATCTTGATATCGAATCTATCCAATGGTTGGAGAACTTTCTCATCAACAAAGCAAATGCAGTAGTATTAGTTTCTCACGACCGTGCATTTATTGATAATGTAACAAATCGCACTATTGAAATATCTCTTGGGAAAATATATGATTATGCAGTAAACTACTCAAAATATGTAGTATTACACCAAGAACGCATCGAGCAACAAATGCGTGCTTACCAAAATCAGCAAAAGCAAATCCAAGAAACAGAAGACTTTATTGAACGATTTAGATATAAAGCGACTAAAGCAGTTCAAGTACAAAGTCGTATAAAACAACTATCCAAAATTGATAGAATTGAGGTTGATGAAGTCGATACATCTCATCTCAATCTCAAATTTCCTCCAGCTCCACGTTCGGGCGATTACCCCATCATTGCCGATAATGTAGGCAAAAGATATGGCGAGCATCAAGTTTTTGACAACGCGACATTCACAATAAAACGAGGCGAAAAAGTTGCATTCGTTGGAAAAAATGGCGAAGGCAAATCTACATTAGTAAAATGTATTATGAACGAGATTCCTTTTACAGGAAACCTCAAAATAGGACATAATATAAAAATAGGATATTTTGCCCAAAACCAAGCACAACTTCTTGATGGTGAAATTTCAGTATTTGATACCATCGATAGAGTTGCCGTTGGTGATATTCGTACAAAAATACGAGATATTCTCGGAGCATTTATGTTTGGTGGAGAGGCATCTGATAAAAAAGTTAAAGTATTATCGGGTGGCGAAAAAACTCGCTTAGCAATGATCAGATTACTTCTTGAACCCGTAAACCTACTAATTCTCGACGAGCCCACCAACCACCTCGACATGAGGACAAAAGACATACTCAAACAAGCTATTAAAGAATTTAATGGCACTGTCATCGTCGTTTCTCACGACCGTGAATTCCTTGATGGCTTAGTTGAAAAAGTATATGAATTTGGCGATGGGAAAGTCAAAGAATGTCTTGGTGGCATATACGAGTTTCTTGAAAAGAAAAAAATTGCTTCACTTTCCGAACTTGAAATTTCTAAGCCTACTAACAAATCCGAAGCAAACTCTAAACCCACTACAACAACCATAGAGCATCCCTCTGCTAAACTAAGTTATGCCGAGCAACGCGAACGAGAGAAAACGATCAAACGCGCCGAAAAAAAGATAACGGAAGCAGAAAATGAAATCTCAAAAATCGAGGGAGAAATTGCCGAAATAGAGAAAAAAATAGCATCGGGAGATGTTGATAGCGACATCTTCAATCAACATGCAGCTAAAAACAAACAACTCGAGAACGCAATGAGTCTTTGGGAATTAGCCTCTATGGAATTAGACGAACTTAAAACAAAACTTAATAATAACTAATTAAAACAACGACAAAATGAAGAAATTATCTTATGCAGTTTTGTCTATCGCTTTTGCATCAACGATAACAATGTGCACAACAAAATCACCCAAAGGTGTGGACCTTGCGAATCTTAATGATTCAGTTGCTCCACAAGAAGATTTCTATGGCTATGCGTGTGGTGGTTGGATGAAAGCCAACCCTTTGAAACCTGAATTTTCACGTTTTGGTACGTTTGACCAACTTGGCGAAAACACTCGCGAACAAGTGAAATCACTCATAACAAATCTCGACACTAAAAATGCAGAAAAAGGCTCTGCAGCTCAACAAATTGGCGACTTGTATGCGCTCGGCATGGACAGCATTCGTCTCAACGAAGAAGGGGCAAATCCTATCAAACAAGACATTGAAATCATCAACAACACAAAACGCGAAGATATCATTGACCTTATGGCTTCAATGATTGGTATTGATGCATTCTTCGGAACAGGCGTTGATGCCGACATGATGAATTCTAACATGAATACCATGTACTGGCAACAAGGAGGTCTCGGTCTTGGTGACAGAGATTATTATCTTGAAGATAACGAGAATACCAATGCCATTCGCGAAGCTTACAAAAACTTCATCAAGAGTATCACTGGTCTTGTCGGTTATGATAGCATTGCTCAACAACGAGTAGTTGACAATGTTATGAAGATTGAAACCGAGTTGGCTAAAGCCGCTATGACTCGCGAAGAATTGCGCGATCCAATGGCAAGCTACAACCCAATGGCTGTTGAAGATGTAAACAAACAATATCCTAACGTAGATCTTCATCGCTATTTCCAAAAACAAGGATTGGATGTTGATACTGTTATTATTGGGCAACCTAAATCCCTTGCTGCAGTAGACAAAATTATGAAGAATGCTGACATCCAAGCATTACAAGACTACCTTGTAGCTGGATACATTTCATCGGCAGCAAACTTCCTAAGCGATGACTTTATCAATGCCCAATTTGAACTATCTAAAGTTATCTCAGGGGTGCAACAAATTCAACCACGTTGGAAACGCGCATTGAGCATTCCAAACAATATGCTTGGTGAAGCCGTTGGTCAACTTTATGTTGAAAAATATTTCCCACAATCGTCTAAAGATAAAATGCTTGAGCTTGTTGAAAACCTAAAACTTGCTCTTGGTCAACACATTGACAACCTAACTTGGATGAGCGACATTACTAAAGCTAAAGCGCATGAAAAATTATCAACATTTACTGTAAAAATAGGTTTCCCCGACAAATGGAGAGATTACTCTAATTTAACTATTGATCCAAGCAAATCATATTGGGAAAATGTAAAAGCGGCTATTAAGCACAACGTTGATTTCAGCCTTGCTGACTATGGCAAACCAGTAGACAAATCACGTTGGTATATGCCTCCTCAAACAGTAAATGCATATTATAGTCCTCTTTCAAACGAAATCTGCTTCCCTGCAGGTATACTTCAAGCCCCATTCTTTGATCCTAAAGCCGATGATGCTATCAACTATGGAGCTATCGGTGTTGTTATTGGCCACGAAATGATTCACGGATTTGACGATCAAGGTCGTCAATTTGACAAAGATGGTAACCTTAAAGACTGGTGGACTGCCGAAGATGCTGAAGCATTTAACAAATTAGCAGATATTCTTGTTGCTCAATTTGACAGCATTATCGTTCTTGGTGATACTCATGCCAACGGTCGTTTCACACTTGGTGAGAATATTGCAGACCAAGGTGGCTTGCGTGTAGCATATACTGCTTATCAAAATTCACTAAAAGACAAAGAACGTGTTGATATCGATGGATTTACCCCTGAACAACGCTTCTATCTTGCATATGCTAATGTTTGGGCTGGAAATATCCGTGATGAAGAAATCCTTTCTCGCACTAAAACCGACCCCCATTCACTCGGTCGCTGGCGTGTAAATGGGACTTTGCCTAACCTTGAAGAATTCTTCAAAGCATTCGACGTAAAAGAAGGAGATAAAATGTTTAGACCAGCATCTGAACGAGTTGTAATTTGGTAAAATAACCTATTCAAATATCCATAACAAAGGGGCGCAAATCAGTTGCGTCCCTTTGTCATTTTCCATGCTTTTCATGAAATCAAGCAACGCTCAATCTCGGTTATATAAAAAACGTATTTTTGATGCAAAAATTAACCATTTGATACAACCTTTCTCAATAAAAATTCCTATATTTGTGAATTAATAAATACGCAAATAATAAACTAAAAATATAGCTATAATATGAAATTCAACGTACCGAGCAAAACGCTCTATAACTATGTTTCTTCAGTAAGCAAAGTTATCAATTCAAAAAACGCATTAGCGATTCTCAACAATTTCCTTTTTACTCTTGAAGGAAACCAGTTGACTATTACTGCATCTGACCTTGAAAACACTCTTACCGCACGAGTTCCCGTTACAGAAGCAGAGGGTGAAGGCAAATTCTGTATTGATGCACGTCGTCTTGTTGACTTATTAAAAGAGATGCCCGACCAAGGTATTACTTTTGAAATCGCACCAAACTTGGCCGTTGAAATTACATATCCAAGTGGCAACTACAGCCTCATCGCACTCAACGGAAATGAATATCCATCAAACAATGATGATAACGAAGATATGGGCCGCCTTGAATTTACTTGCCCAACAAAACAAATCATCGATGGTATTGACAACACTTTATTTGCTGTTGGTAATGACGACCTCCGTCCTCAAATGATGGGTATTCTTTGGGATATTAAACCAGATGCTATCACTTTCGTTGCTACCGATACACGCAAACTTGTTAAATATCGCAATGCCCTATCGGCTCCTGGTGTAGAAGGTTCTTGCATTCTTCCTATCAAACCTGCTACTGTATTGAAAAATGTTTTTGCCAAAGAGGAGACTGTTGATGTTACTATCGAACCAAAAAGTGCTACCTTTGAAAGTGCATCATTCACATTCAACTGTCGATTCATCAAAGGCAACTTCCCCGATTATAATCGTGTAATCCCAACCAATAACCCATATCGTCTCTCTGTTGATCGTCAATCATTCCTTAATGCAGTGCGTCGTGTTGGCGTATTTGTGGACCCAGGTCATGGTTTGGTTAAATTCAAACTCACTCCTAACGAAGTAATTCTTAAAGCTCAAGACAACAATTTCCAAACATCAGCTTGGGAATCTATTCCATGTGACTTCAATGGGGATGAAATGGTTATTGGCTTCAGTGCACCATACTTGATCGAAATCTTCGGCACATTGCCAACAAACGACATCGTAATCTCACTTTCTGACCCAAGTCGTCCTGGCGTATTCTTGCCTTCTGAAGACAAAGAAAATAGTGAGCTCTTGATGTTGCTTATGCCAATGACAGTTGCAGAATTCTAATTCATTGACAATGGAATTAAATCTCAAAAAGCCTATTATATTTTTTGATCTTGAAACCACCGGTACGAACATCACAACCGATCGTATCGTAGAGATTTCAATGATTAAGATTATGCCCAACGGTGAGGAGAAAGAACGCACTTTGCGCATCAATCCCGAAATGCATATCCCCGAAAAAGCAACAGCCGTGCATCGCATCACCGATGAAGATGTCGCTAATTGTCGCACATTTAAGGAAATTGCGAAGGATCTTGCTCAAAGTTTTACAGGTTGCGATATCGCTGGTTTCAATTCTAATCGATTTGACATTCCGATGCTTGACCAAGAATTTCAACGCGCAGGCATGAAATTTGACTTTACTAAACCTCGTTTCATTGATGTGCAAACAATCTTCCACAAGAAAGAGCAACGCACACTTGTTGCAGCATATAAATTTTATTGTGGCAAAGATTTGACCGACGCACATTCTGCAAATGCTGATACGCGTGCAACATACGAAGTTTTGAAAGCCCAACTTGATATGTATGAAGACCTTCCAAATGATATGGAGGCATTGTCGGAATTTTCATCACAAACTCGCAACGTAGACCTTGCTGGACGCATTATCTACAACGAAAATCGACAAGAGATTATCAACTTTGGCAAGTACAAAGGACAACTAGTTGAAGAGGTTTTGAAGAAAGACATCGGATATTATAGCTGGATTATGCAAGGTGACTTTCCTCAAAACACAAAAGACGTATTCACTAATATTAAATTACGTTCAAAACAATGCTGAAAGGCAAACACATCATATTAGGCATTTCGGGTGGCATTGCTGCTTATAAATCAGTGTCACTTTTAAGACTACTCGTTAAAGCAGGAGCTGAAGTACAAGTTGTAATAACTCCTTCAGGAAAAGAATTTATTACTCCAGTGACATTATCGGCATTAAGTGGAAAACCTGTAGTCAGTGAATTCTTCACAGCAAATAGTGGAGAATGGCATAGTCATGTTGATTTAGGATTGTGGGCTGACGCTATGGTTATCGCCCCTGCAACAGCATCCTCTATTGCAAAAATGGCTAATGGTGTTGCAGATAATATGCTCATCACAACTTATCTATCAGCTAAAGCTCCAGTATTTATTGCTCCTGCTATGGACCTTGATATGATGGCACACCCTTCAACAAAGAGAAATATTGAATTACTAAAATCATATGGCAACCACATAATTGAACCTGCCGAAGGGGAACTTGCCAGTCATCTCATCGGCAAAGGTCGTATGGAAGAACCTGAAGAGATTGTTAAATATTTATCTCGATTTTTTGCATCTCAACAAGATTTAAAAGGGCAAAATGTACTAATAACCGCAGGCCCTACTTATGAGAAGATTGATCCCGTTAGATTTATCGGGAATTACTCATCGGGCAAAATGGGTTATGCAATTGCTGAAGAAGTAGCACGAAGAGGCGCTAACGTGACATTAGTTAGTGGACCAGTATCTATCACCACAAAAGTTCCTAACATCAACGTTATAAAGGTTGAATCAGCTCGCGAAATGCATGAACAATGCCTTAAAGCATTCCCCAATTGCAATTTGGGAATTATGTGTGCTGCAATTGCCGACTATGCTCCAGCTGAATACGTTGACGCAAAAATCAAACGAGAAAAAGATGGAATTCCTGTAATAAAATTAATCAAAAATCCTGATATTGCTGCGTCATTAGGTCAAATTAAAAAAGATGGCCAAAAGCTCATTGGATTTGCGTTAGAAACTAATAACGAGGAGTCGAATGCTGTGGACAAGCTCAAACGCAAAAATCTTGACTACATTATCCTTAACTCATTGCAGGATGATGGTGCTGGATTTGGCACTGATACCAACAAAATTACCATCTATGGCAAAAATGGAGAAAAGATACCATTTGGATTAAAGACAAAATCAGCCGTAGCAAAAGATATTATTGACACAATTATCTGACAATGAAGTTTTGTAAAATTCTCATATTTGTTATTGGATTTATCTCATGTCTATTCCCCAATAAAGTGAATGGACAAGAGTTAAACTGCGAGGTAGAGATTAATGCCGACCAAGTTCAAGCAACTAACAAGCAAGTATTTTCTACCCTCAAAGATGCCATTAACGAATATATGAACACCAACAAGTTTTCCAACGCACAATTTAGTGTAAATGAGAAAATTAATTGTCGTCTATTCTTTACTATAAAAGAATATAATGACAATACTATGATTGGCGACCTTCAAATACAATCTTCACGTCCAGTATACAATAGTTCATATACGACAACTCTTATTAACTTCAAAGACACTAAAGTTGAATTTTCATATCAAGAGAATGAGCCTTTGATTTTTTCAGAGAACAATATGGAAAGTAACCTCACTGCCATTCTCAATTTCTATGCCTATTTAATTTTGGCGATTGATTTTGATTCATTCTCCCCAAAAGGTGGTGAAGCATTTTATGAGCGAGCACAAAATGTAGTTCAGATGGCACAATCATCAGGTGAAAGTGGATGGAAAGCATTTGAAGATACAAAGAATAGGTCGGCAGTGCTTTCGGCTTATACCGAACCTAACACCTCAATCATTAGAACACTCATATATGAGTACCATCGATTAGGTCTTGACGAAATGGTCCTTAGTCCAGACAAAGGTCGTACAAAAATCAGTTCAACACTCGATTATCTCAAGAAAATATATGATGTAGCACCTATGTCGGTGGGATTATCAATGTTCAAAGATGCCAAACTTGATGAATTGGTAAACCTATATACCAAATCATCACAAACCGAGCGCGACAATGCCTACGAAATTTTGTCATCGCTCTACCCTACTGAAAATGACCGTTTAAACAAAATTAAAGCTGGCACAAACAAATAATTTTACTCCCTTATATGATTGAATCACTGCATATCTCCAACTACGCACTTATTGATAAAATCGACATTGATTTTCATGCCGGATTAAATATCATTACTGGTGAAACTGGTGCAGGTAAATCTATCATACTTGGAGCATTGTCTTTAATCCTTGGAGAACGAGCTGATACAAAAGTTGTAAGAGACAATCAAAAAAAATCGGTAATTGAAGCTATATTTTCAGCAAGAGGTTATGAAACACTCAAACAATATTGTTTTGAAAATGAGATAGATTGGGATAATGAGCAGTGTATTTTGCGCAGAGAAATTGCTCCAAATGGGCGTTCTCGTGCATTTGTTAACGACACTCCCGTATCATTAACACAGCTTCAATTTGTCGCTCAACAACTTGTTGACATCCATTCTCAACACCAAAATCAGCTACTTTCATCAGTTGATTATCAATTAAATGTAATTGATAATCTTGCTAAAAACGAGGAACATCTCAGAGAATATTCATCACGATATTCCGCATTTCGTAATGCTGTAAGAAAACTCAAAACGACACGCAACCTCATTGAGCAAAATAATTCAGAGGAGGAGTTTATGAGATTTCAATTGCAACATCTAGAAAGAATGAATCTCGTGGCAGGAGAACAATCGGATCTTGAAAAAGAACGCGACATGCTTGCTAATATGACCGACATCAAGATGCGATTAGAATCGGCCTTAGCAGCACTAACTCTTGACAATATCAATGCATTGTCACTCATAAAAGAAGCTTCTGAAAGTTGCTCTCACTTGTCAAATATATTACCTAATATTGAAGAATTAGCCTCTCGACTAGAGACTTCACGCATTGAAATTCAAGACATTACCGAAACACTCTCAGAATACAACAATAATCTCAATGCCGATCCGAATGATTTAGATGCAATTGAGCAACGATTAAGCGAAATATACTCTCTTCAACATCGACACAATGTTAATAGCGTTGAAGAACTCATCTCTATTCGCGAAGAAATTAAAGAAAAACTCAATGCAATTGAGAATAGCGAAGAGGTATTAAAGCAACTCGAATCTGAGGCAAAACAAGCACAACGATATGCTCTTGAGATTGCTAAAGAGATTTCAATTACTCGAAAAAAAGAAGCTGAGATTTTTGCAAAAACACTAACAGAACGAGCACTGCCCCTCGGCATGAAAAATCTCCAATGTGAGGTAAGTGTTACTAATACAACTTCTTTACAACCCAATGGCATTGATAATATTGAATTTTTGTTTGCATTCAATAAAAATCAACAATTAATGCCAATTGGAGGCAAAGCATCAGGAGGAGAAATTTCTCGATTAATGCTTTCTATAAAATCAATTATCGCCGATAAGATGCAGTTGCCATCAATTATTTTTGACGAGGTAGATACTGGTGTTTCGGGCGACGTTGCAAGTCGTATGGGCGAGATGATGCACAATATCTCAGAAAACATTCAAGTAATAGCTATCACACACCTTCCTCAAGTAGCGGCTAAAGGTGATTGGCAATACAAAGTATATAAGGAAGATGATGATACGACTACTCAAACTCAAATTAAACAACTCACAATAGATGAACGTATCAATGAAATTGCAATTATGCTAAGTGGTTCAACCGTTGAAGAAGCTGCAATTGCTAACGCTCGTTCATTATTAAACTTAAATAAATAAACTTACAGATATGGAACGTAACGAATATATTTTTGGTATCCGTGCCGTGATGGAAGCCATTGAAGCAGGAAAAAATATTGATAAAGTTTTCATTAAAAAAGATTTACAAGGTGAACTTGTGGGTGAATTATTTGACTTAATTTACGAATATAAAATAGTAACACAACGAGTGCCCATTGAGCGCATAAACAAAATCACTCGTAAAAATCACCAAGGTGTAGTTGCTATCTTATCAGCTGTAACATATCACTCTCTTGAAAATCTTGTACCTCAAATTTATGAAGAAGGAATGCTTCCTTTTGTTGTCGTACTTGATGGCATTACCGATGTTCGCAACTTTGGTGCAATATCTCGAACTTGTGAATGTGTGGGAGCAAATGCAATTGTTATTCCTGAAAAAGGCAGCGTAACTGTCAATGCCGACGCAGTAAAAACCTCGGCAGGAGCATTGCATTATCTTCCAGTATGTCGTGAAAAGAACGTATATTCAGCAGTTAAATTCCTAAAAGACAACGGATATCAAATCGTTGCAGCATCAGAAAAAGCTAAAATATCATACACACAAGCCGATTATACTGGACCGGTTGCGATTGTTATGGGGGCTGAAGATACTGGTATTTCTCCCGAAGTGTTACGTTTATGCGATACCATGGTTTCAATTCCACAATTTGGCAATATCGGTTCACTTAACGTATCTGTTGCCGCTGGTGTAATGATGTATGAAGTAGTGCGCCAACGATTGGCTGCTGACATGAATGTAAAATAACTAATCAAATAACATAAATACACATTTTTATTATGGCTAAAATAGGATCTGTAATGACCCCAGTAGGTTGCAAAGCTCTACTTTTGGGTAGTGGTGAATTAGGCAAAGAAGTTGCCATCGAACTACAACGCTATGGTGTTGAAGTAGTTGCATGTGACAAATATGCAAATGCTCCTGCTATGCAAATTGCACATCGTTGTCATGTATTCAATATGCTTGACGGAGCAAAACTTCGTGAAATAATTGAATTGGAAAAACCCGATCATATTATTCCCGAGGTTGAAGCTATCGCTACTCCAGTACTCAAAGAACTTGAAGCAGAAGGTTACAATGTTACACCTACTGCCAACGCAGCATGGTTGACTATGAATCGCGAAGGTATTCGTCGTCTTGCAGCAGAGGAACTTGGCGTTACAACTTCTCCTTATCGTTTTGCATCAGATTATGAAGAGTTCAAAAAAGCAGTTGAAGAGATAGGAATTCCTTGTGTCGTTAAACCTATCATGAGTTCTTCAGGTCATGGTCAAAGTGTAATCAAATCAACTGATGATATTAAAAATTCTTGGAAAATAGCGCAAGAAGGTGGTCGTGCTGGTGCTGGTCGCGTTATCGTTGAAGGTTTTGTAAAATTTGACTACGAAATCACCCTTCTTACAGTTCGCAGCTGTTCAGGTACTACTTATTGTGCTCCTGTTGGTCACATTCAAATCGATGGTGACTATCGCTATTCTTGGCAACCACAACCTATGACCGACAATGCCCTTGCTTCGGCTCAAGAGATTGCTAAAAAAGTCACTGATGCTCTCGGTGGATATGGCATCTTTGGTGTAGAATTATTCGTTAAAGGTGATGAGGTTATTTTCAGCGAAGTATCTCCACGACCTCATGACACAGGCATGGTTACAATGATTTCTCAAGATATGAGCGAATTTGCGCTACATGCTCGTGCATTGCTCGGACTCCCCGTTCCTGCAATTCGCTTCTATGGTCCTTCAGCATCTCGTGCTGTAGTAGTAGAAGGCGATACCGATAAAATTGAAATGGACAATCTTGAAGAAGTATTGGCAGAAGAAGGTGTTCAAATGCGTATCTTTGGTAAACCTGAGGTGAAAGGTCATCGTCGTATGGCTGTAATCCTTGCCACTGATGAAACGGTTGAAGCTGCTCGCGAAAAGGCTGAACGTGCTTACAACAAACTTAAAGTAAACGTTCTTCCTCGATAAATAGATTCTTAATTATAATAGCAACGGGAACCTTTTATTGGGTTCCCGTTGTTTATTTTATGTTATTTTTTACGACTATTTCGATATTTTTTAGCCAATTTAGAATGCATATCAGCTTGCTCGTCGTCACCAATTTTTTCATACAAATCAGATAATCGCATGTGAATAGATGGTTCTTTTTCGCCATTTGATAGCGCTACTAAATACCAATTCAGTGCCTCATAAAAATCCCCTTGTCCCATATAAATGTTACCTAGTTGGAATGGAGCGTTAAAATTTAATTCATCAAGTTCAACGACCTTCTTAAAGGCACTTATTGCTTCGTCATGTTCAAAGTTTTCCATGAGCACCAAACCCTTACCATACCATGCTGGCACAAAATCAGCACATAATGAAATAGCCTTATTAAAATTAGCGATGGCTGGTGTATAATCATTACTTTCGTGTAAGCAATCATTACCCATCATTACATATTCTCGTGCCAACTCTCTAAACCGTTGTTTGTGAGCTTCGATTGTTTTATGACACTCTTCTACCTCTTTTTTTAGCGAAGATATTACACTCAACTTCCTACTTATTAATCGCGAAACTGATGGTCTAGATAATTCGTTACGAGAGTTAATCGCTTCAATAAATTCATCTACAGCCTTACGATAATTCCCTTTGTCAAACTCTTCAGCTGCTTGCTGATAAGCATCATCGGCCTTTGCCCATTGCATCGCTGAATTTATTAATTGAGGATTATTAAATTCTTGACTATATTGTAAGATTGAAGGATTGACAAATACGTCTCTATAATTTAGATTACTCTTCAAAACAAGTCCATCAATGCTCGTGCATCTACTTAATGCCACATACGATTGTCCACTACTAAATGCTCCTTGACCAAAGTCGATTATGACATTATTAAATGTTAGACCTTGACTTTTGTGAATAGTCAATGCCCATGCCAACTTCAATGGATATTGAGTAAATGAACCAATTTCCTTCTCTATTACCCTATGAGTTTCCTCGTCATATTCATATACAATATTTCTCCAAATTTCAGGCTCTACTTCGTGATGAGTTCCATTTTCTAATTCAATTTCAATGCGATTTTTTGTTGCTTTATGCACTTTACCAATTGTGCCATTGACCCATCGTTTATCAATATCATTTTTAAGGAATACAACCTGAGCACCTACTTTTATAACTAATTCCAACGATGTTGGCAACGACTTCTCTGGAAATTCTCCCTTTATAATCCCTTCATAAATAATTTCTTTTGAAGGCAATTGGTCTAGTTGCTGCTCATTTACGGAATCAACGATATCTCTACGTGTAGCTAATTGCATTACCATCTTTGAGCTATTATTTTCAGAAGAAATTCCCACACGTGTATTCAATATTGCGATATCATTAGCAGTTGGTTGCCCTACCCTTACTCTATCAAGTAAAGAGATAAAATTAGAATCTTTTTGTCTATATATTTTACGCAATTCAATAGGCACTAAAGAGAACTCACGAAAAGCAAGCGCGTTGAAAAAATATGAATTAGGATAATATTTACGCAACACATCACGCATATCAGCAGTCACTACTGGTTCCAATTGAAATATATCCCCTACCAATAATAACTGCTTACCACCAAATGGTTCGCGCATATTATTGGAATATACTCTCAACACCTTATCCATGAAATCTATAATATCGGCGCGAACCATAGAGATTTCATCGATAATTATTAAATCAAGTTTTTTGATGAGTTTACATAGTGGTTTGGGATATTTTAATCGTTGGCGCAAACGACTAACAGCAAAATCGGGATCATCGGGTAGTAAAGGTTTAAAGGGAATACGAAAAAAAGAGTGCATTGTTTGGCCTCCCACATTTACTGCGGCAATTCCTGTAGGAGCAAGAACTACATAATTTTTCTTCGTATTAGCACAAATATAACGTAGGAACGTTGATTTACCCGTTCCTGCCTTTCCGGTCAGAAATACCGAACTGTGTGTGTAACGAATGAGTTTCCACGCATTTTGAAACTCTTCGTTTTCAAGGTCTATATTCTCTATGTCTTTCTTCATAATATTTAAATAAAAAGGATAGTGTAAAATCACACTATCCTTTTACGCTATAAAGTTACAAAAAATATCAGAATTTGTAGCCAATACTCATTACAACTGAGCTATTATTATCTTTTACATATGCTTTAGGTGCATCATAGCCATTAAAATCTGTGAACGCATGAAATTCACTTTTGCGATTTTTATACACATATGCAGCATCAATATAGAAACCACCAGTGCGGAATCCAAGACCACCTGTTACATATTGAGTTTTGTTATCAAATGTATATGAAGGATCTGTACCTGAAGTGTAAATATATTCACCTCCCTTTTGTACTTCATTTTTTACATTACTCAATTGACAATTATAACCTGCTCGTAAACTAAAATTTGGAGTTACACGATATTCTGCTCCTACTCTAATGATATTTTGTCCTTGATAATAGTGGTTTATATCATCATTTACATCATCATAATAATAACCATAATTATCTTTTAGTGCCATCTCATTATACGCATCATACTCATAATCAATACTCAAAATAGCACGACCACCAAGCACGCCTGCTGCACCCACCATAAATTTCCATGGAGTGCGTAATTTTGAATCAAATACAGCTACTTCGGTATAATCGTCGCCCTCTACACCCGATGAATAACTAAAAGTAGATACCGCATCATAATCATGACGAAGGTCATAATATGTAGGAGTGTGAACAGCCAAACCTAAACGGAATTCATTAATAGGCTTAACAATCAAACCTGCTTTGAAATTATAACCAGTACCACTCACATGCTTAAAGTTGTCGAGAGTAATATATGCATCTCCGTTCATTGTTGACGCACCATCATATGATGAAATTCTTGCGTTTTGTAGTTCTTCATCATAGAATGTTTGGTTTACATAATCGATATCAGTAATACCTAAACCAATACCCCAATACACCATATCTACAAAATTCCCACCAAAATTAAGTAAAAATTCATCAACATAACCTCGTTCACGAACATTAAATTCAGAATTCCCAGTTGTTCCTTTTTGGTATAGACCATTATAGTCGCTTGAATTTCCAATTGGGTTTATCATATATGAATTATAGGCAAGAATACTCAACCAATCAGCATTAGAATCCCAATATGGGTTATAAGAATTTGTCATACCTAAATCAGCTGGAGAGTATCCATTTGAAAAATCGGCAATAAAATTAGATACCGAAGTTGATAGATTTGAAATCTTACCTCGATACAATCTATCAAATGAAACCACTCGACCATATGACACCCCATAGTTAAACATTGGCATCACATCATTATTTAACCTTACACTCCCTATATAACCAAAATTTGGACAATACACCTTTGTTTGATCTGACTTTAGAGTATTTCCAAATGCAGTCGTAGCCGTTGATTGAATATTAAGATCTAGAGTTACGCCAATTTCGCTACTACGATATACCCCTATACCAGCTGGGTTTTGAGTCAATGTTGACAAATCGCCACCCAACGCACTAAATGCGCCACCCATAGATACAAATCTTGCTGTTCCTTTAAGATCTCCTTGAGATAATTGATACGCATCTATTGCACTTTGAGCCAACATTACAGATGGCATAGCACTTATTAAAGCTGCAAATAATATCTTTTTCATAACTATATAATTTTCTATTATTATCAACTTCTATTTTTTAACGACGACCACGGCTTCCGCCACCTCCGCCACCATGACTTCCACGGCTACCTCCTCCCGAGAATCCACCACTACTACGGTTAGAGCTACCACTCGAACCAGAATATGAACTGCGAGACGTGTTACTTCCATGAGAAGAACGAGAGTTTGAATTATTTTCAGTAGAAATATTTTTTGTCATATTACTACCTCTTCTATTTGAGCCTGATGAGTTATTGTTTCCTTTTTGGTATGAACCCTCGCGAGTTGCTCTATTTACATTTGAAGTTGTCCTTGAATCTCTCCCGTTTGACACACTATTTGGACGAGAGTTATTTGTGGGAGTACCAACATTATTACCTCTACCACGATTTGTACTTGAGCCAAATGAAGAATGAGAACCTCCTCGGCTTCCAAAGTTATTTGAACGACCTATAGAACTACCACGACTATGGCGTGATGCACTTGTTGAATAGTGCGGACGGTATGCGCCAGGAGATGTTGAATGTCTATAATTATGATGAGGGGGATAATAAGAAGGATAATGATGATGGTGGTGGTGATGATAGAATGGGTCATAGCAATAAGACCATCCCCAATTATACCAATATGGATTATACCAGTAGGGATTCCACACTCCGTAATATGATGAATAGTATCCCATAGCATACCATGAATATCCCCAACCCCAACTTGGATATGGATCCCAAACATCATCTACATAGATATTGATTACTGGCTGATTTACACTATATGAATCTATCAATTCTTGGTTTCCAGAACCAGATACCACATTTGGGTTATAGAATCGCTCAATACGATTAGTATAGGTATATCCATCGATATTCAACACCGAGTCATTGGTTGTTGTATCAGCAGCATAACTATAATATGCACCTTGACGATTATATTCATCTATATCTCGTAATGAACTACCATAGTTATACACAACCTCATTTTGATATGATATTGGTTGAGAGAATGTAGTTGTAGTTTCTACCCTTTTCTCTTTTTTCTTTTTGGCTTTAGACGCATCGTAGTATATATCATCTTCAAAATAGTTATCGGCAACTGCTGTTGAACAAATGGCAATTGACATCAACGCGACTAATGTTATTTTCAAAATTCTCATGTGTTATGATTTTTTGTAATATATCATCTTTTGAAAGTTTAGACACTCCTAAACCACAAAAGTTTAAATCATCTACAAAAATATTACAAATTCACCCTAAATCATAATTTTTTATATATAATTATGTGTTTTTACAAAAATATTGCTGACAAAGTTAATTTGCCAGCAACACTTTACACTATTTTCACCTATTTGTCGGCTATTTTAATTATCATCGGGACGCATATCATTAGCCACAATCATCAACGAGAATCCCCAATAGATAAATGCCACTGCAGTGAGTACACTCACCATTATTGCATCTTGCAAGAATCCCGATTCTATAAAGAAATAACTAATTATCAATAATAAGACTCCATTTATAAGATTTAACCACCAAAATCGATATCCTCTTGTCATTATTGCTCCTACGATAGTATTTAGTCCCCAGAAGAAGAAAACTACGGCAAAGAAATATGGCAATATTAGTTCGGTTAAAACTATATTTCGCACCAACATAAAGCCTACAAAAATATTCAAGATGCCACCAACAAGCCACCAACCCCAACCTTTAGGTCGTTTTATGCTTACAGACACACATAATTGTACGGCTCCTATCAATATCAACATCCATCCAAACAACATTGATACAACAACATATCCCATAACCGGATACATCCAATAAACAAAACCTGCAATCACCAACAATACACCTACAATAAACAAAGCCCACCACCAACGAGTGCGGCCCCAAAAATTCACATAATCAGTTTTCATAAATTTTCATTTTTAGTTTCACTTAAGTTTGGTTTTGGCTTTATAACAAACTTTACCTTTATTTTGTTGAAAAAATGAATTTATAAAACCAAATATTCATATCAGTTGTTAATCTTTCGATTTTATAATCATTAAGTATAACTAAATCTATATGGATATGAAAAAGATTATCTTAATAGTTGTTGGATTGCTAATATGTGGCATCTCAACTAACGCACAACATCAAAGTGAAATTCAACTTGACTCATTAAAAAATAGTCATCGTATAACGTTTATTGGCGACGGAGCAACACCCCACCAAGATTCAGTGAGAGCAATTCTTGATCGCTTTTATTTTGATCAATTTCGACATCTTCAAGATCCACGAGCTCCCTACTTTATGTTTATGAGTAAAGATAGCAAATTTGCTATGGGTATAGGTGGTGTGGTAAGAATGCGTGGGTGGTATGACTGGAATGGTGTAATCCCTTACAATGGATTTATCCCACAAGCTATTTCGGTACCAAGCAACGATATTGCTCGACGCAAAATTTCTACTACTCCTGCCGGTACAGCACTCTATTTTCGTGTAATTGGGAACAACCATCGTTTGGGCGATTATCAACTCTATATCGAAACCAATTTTGATGGTTACAATCAAGTGGGTATGAAACTCAAAAAAGCCTATGCAACAGTAAATGATTGGACTATTGGTTACGCTAATTCCACATTTGGCGACCCTGCAGCTTTTCCCATGCTCATCGACGCACAAGGGCCACAGGCCGAAGTGCAAACCACTGCTGTGCTATTGCGTTGGATGCACTCATTCAATAAAAATTGGACCGTTGCAGCTTCTGTCGAAACTCCACAATCACAAGTTGACTACAATAATGTAACGACAAGCAAAGTCGATGATTGGGCTCCTAATGTAGCTGCTTTCGGACAGTTTGGCTGGGGTTCAAACCAACATATACGTCTTTCGGGCATTATGCGAGTACTTCCCTATCACGATATGATTCAAGGCTCTAACGAACATGAAATTGGTTGGGGTGTTCAATTAAGTTCTATCTTCCGCCCAACTAAATCACTAACTCTTTATGCCACAGGCAATATCGGTTGTGGTTATGGCAGTCTCACTGGCGACCTCATCATGGACAACTATGACCTTTTGAACAATCCAAACACCTCTGGCGATATGTATGCACCCGAATCATTTGCTTGGTATGGAGCTATTCAATATCACTTCCTACCCAATCTATATTCAACTGCCACATTCGGACAAGAGCGACTTTTACCCAAATACAACATTTCGGGCGACACCTACAAATATGGATTATATAGCGCACTCAATATCTTTTGGGACATAACACCACGTTTTGAAGTAGCAGCAGAAGTCAACCTTGGCAAACGCACTAATTTTGACGGACAAAGCAACTGGGCGCGTCGCGCTTGCCTCATGGCACAATTCAGTTTCTAAAACACAATACACGGCATCAAAAAGAATTGATGCCGTGTGTCTTTATATATACCTCAAATCTAATTATAATTCAGTCTTCCAAAGGCCATGGAGATTGCAGTATTCATAAACTGCTACTGCTTTCTCTTCGCCAAGATATACCACTGCTTCGGGTTTATCTTTCAAGTTTACTTGAATACCACCATTTTCGGTTTCAACATAAATGAACGAGATATGATGTTCGGGCAACATTGGGTGATGTACACTACCCACTTCAACTTTTATAGTATTGTTATCAAGGACAGTTACAACTGGAAGATGTTTTTCGCCACTTGCGTCAACAGTGTTAGGTACTAATTCTTCCATTTTTTCACCACAACACACCACAGGAACACCTGCATCAACAACTTTTACTATTACATTACCGCAATGATTGCATTTATAAAATTTTGTAGCCATAATTATTATATTTTTTATTGTTAATTATTCGTTTGTTTTAATTTACATTGCAAAGATACATACAACTCCCCCAACCCTCCAACCGATAAAATCTATCACGCAATAGATTTTGTTTATAATGCTCAAAATTTTACTCCTTTTTTCTTTTTGATTGGCTCAATCTCTTTTGTTTTCAGGCATTTTGTAGTAACTTTGCATTATGATTTATCCCGATAGTTTTGAGAAGAAGATAGGCTTTGCTGCTGTGCGTGATATGGTGGCAAGTCATTGTAATTCTACTCTTGGCAGTGAATATTGCCGAGATATGGCTTTTTCTACCGATTTTGACACAGTGAAACGTCTGCTTTCATCGACCAACGAAATGAAAACAATCATCGCTGGCGATGAGGCGATGCCTCTTGAAAATATTCATGATGCAAATGAGCAACTTCGCAAATTGCGTGTACCTGGGACTTTTATCTCTGCCCCCGACTTGCTCCACATTCGTCAATCACTCGCTACAATGGCAGCCGTGTCGTCATTTTTTGCACACCATCGCAATGAAGATGGCGTAAGCCCCTATCCCACTCTCGATGCTCTTTCCCAAACGCTTATCGTATTTCCTTACATCGTATCAACCATTGACCGTGTGGTAGATAGATTTGGCAATGTGAAAGATAATGCGAGTCCCGAACTCGCAGAGATTCGTCGAGCACTATCGGCAATGACGGGAACAATCAATGCAGCAATGCGTCGCGTAATTTCTCGCGCCACCAAAGAGGGGTATATCGAAGGCGATACTACTCCATCGGTGCGTGATGGTCGATTGGTGATACCTGTGTCACCAATGTACAAACGCAAAATTAATGGTATTGTGCATGACGAATCGGCATCGGGTAAAACTGTATTTATCGAGCCTGCCGAAATCTTCGAAGCAAACAACCATGTGCGTGAGTTACAAATGGACGAGCGTCGCGAAATAACTCGAATTCTCACTATTGTTGCCGATGAGATGCGCCCTCATATCGATGAGATGCTTGTGAGTTATGCCATTCTCGGAGAATTTGACTTCATTCACGCCAAAGCCTTATTTGCCCAAGAGATAAGTGGAGAATTACCTTCCTTAAGCGACAATCCCGAAATGGAATGGTATCACGCTTGCCACCCTGTGTTGTTGCAATCGCTTGCCCGACAAGGGAAAGAGATTGTGCCCCTCGATATTACTCTAACTCCTGAGAATCGATTATTGATTATTTCGGGACCTAATGCGGGTGGTAAATCGGTATGTCTTAAAACAGTAGGCACTATTCAATACATGGCTCAATGTGGATTACTTCCACCTCTATACGAAAATTCTCATATCGGTATTTTTGACGATATTTTCATTGATATAGGTGATGACCAATCGCTCGAAGATGATTTGAGTACATATAGCTCTCACCTCAAAAACATGAAACATTTCATTGCCAAAGGTCGCAAATCGACATTGGTGCTGATTGACGAATTTGGTGGAGGTACTGAACCTCAAATAGGTGGAGCAATAGCACAAGCAATTCTCAAAGTGTTTAACGACAAAGAAATGTGGGGTGTAATTACAACTCACTACCAAAACCTTAAACATTTTGCCGAAGATACTCCTGGACTCATCAATGGCTCAATGCTTTATGACCGACACTTGATGCAACCACAGTTCAAATTGTCGATAGGAAATCCAGGCAGTTCATTTGCTGTTGAAATTGCCAAGAAAATCGGTTTACCAGGCGAGATTATTGCCAATGCTGAGGAAATTGTGGGGAGCGATTACATCAATCTCGACAAATATCTGCTTGACATCACTCGCGACAAGCGTTATTGGGAAAATAAACGCACTGCTATTCGCCAAAAAGAGAAAAAACTCGAACATTTGCTCGAACAATACGAAAACGATGCAACACAACTTCGTGAAAAGCGTCGCGAAATCATAAGTGAAGCACGTGATGAGGCTCGTCGTATTCTCGATAGTAGCAACGCATCAATTGAGCGCACTATCCACGAGATAAAACAAGCTCAAGCCGAAAAAGAACGCACTATCGAGGCTCGCCGTCGTCTTCAAGAAAAGAAAAAGCAGCTAACCAAAGAGGGTAATGACAAAGATGAGCACCACCTACTCAAAAAAGCACCCAAAAGCAAAAACAAACAGGTATCGCAACATAAAAAGGAGACAGAGTCTATATCCGTTGGCGATAATGTAAAAATGGAAGGTCAAACAACCGTTGGGACTGTTATGGAGATCAATGGCAAAAATGCGCTTGTTGCTTTTGGCGTATTAAAAACTACAGTAAAACTCGATAGATTAAAACGCACTATTGCACAACCTCAATCGGGAGTAAAAAAGGCTTCATTTGTAAGTGCATCAACTACCGATAAGTTGCGTGAACGCCAACTAAATTTCAAACAGGAAATAGATGTAAGAGGCATGCGCGTTGATGAGGCAGTGCAAGCAATTACATACTTTATTGACGACGCTATTCAATTCAACATCAAACAAGTGAGAATACTTCATGGCACAGGCACAGGGGCTTTGCGTCAATATATTCGTCAATATCTTGATTCAGTAAACGGTGTGAAGTCTTATCGTGATGAGCATGTGCAACTCGGCGGTGCTGGCATCACAGTTGTTGTCCTAGAATAACGAAGCTATTTGATAAATTACAAATCCAGCAATCCACGCTATTGCAGTGTTATATATCACTGCAAATACTCCATACTTCCAACTTTCTGTTTCTTTTACTATCGCTGCAATTGAGGCAATACATGGGCAATAGAGTAAAATAAACACCATAAAACTCAATGCTGAAGCATTAGTAAAATCGGGTTCGCTTGTAGTGGGTGCTGGCGCTCTTAGATGTGTAGATAGTGAAGCATCGGAGAGTTCTTCACCATAATCAGAATAAAGTACCCCTAATGTAGACACAACAATCTCCTTTGCTGGTAATCCTGCAATTGCTGCTACTGAAGCTCGCCAATGAAACCCAAGTGGTTCGAGCACTGGATTAATTGCCTTGCCCATCATTTCAAGATATGAGTCGGTAGTGGAATTTATTTTTGCATCATTATTAGCGATTTCTACATTTTGTTCAAATGGTTCATTATATATGGGGAAATAGTTTAATGCCCACACAATGATACTGGCAAAAAGAATAATTCCACCCATTTTCTTCAAATATTGTTGCCCTTTGCTCCATGTATGGCTCAGCGACATTTTTAGCGAAGGCATACGATAAGGTGGCAACTCCATAACAAATGGGGTTTCGTCGGCCTTGAAATAGAATTTTCTCAACATCTTTGCCGTAATTACTGCCACCGAAATCCCCAAAAAGTACATTGAGAAAAATGCAATAGCAGCATATTCACGGAAAAATGTTGACACAAACAATACATATATCGGCAATCGTGCAGAACACGACATAAATGGATTTATCAATATTGTTATCAATCTACTACTACGGCTTTCTATTGCCCGAGAAGCTATAATGGCTGGGACATTACACCCAAAGCCCATAACTAAGGGTATAAATGATTTGCCATGCAACCCTATCCGATGCATTAGTTTATCCATAATAAATGCTGCACGTGCCATATAGCCAGAATCTTCCATAAAGGAGATACAAAAGAATAGTATCAAAATATTCGGTAAGAACACTATTACACCACCTACTCCACCTATTACGCCATCAACAATCAAGTCTTTCAAAGGTCCAGCAGGCATAATTCCGTCAACTATCGACGACAACCAACTAACCCCCAATTCTATCCAATGCATAGGGTAAGCTCCGACCTCAAATGTAGCCCAAAACATGACAAACATTATCAAAAGAAATAGTGGGAACCCAAACAATTTGTTGGTAACAAGTGCGTCAATCATGCGTGTGTTGCGAGTGAGATCGTTTTCGCTTTCGGTTTTTGTTTCTGCCAATGCACCAGCAATAAAACCATACTTTTGGTTGGCAATGAGCGATGTAACATCTTCTTCACGCAACATTTCTATGCGTTTTAACTCCCTATTGCGCATAGCAATAAGTCGGTCATATTCTGGCGACTCTTTGAGCATATTCTCAACTTCGCTATCTCGCTCGAGTAATTTAATTGCAAGGTAACGTGGCGAAAAGTGTTGCCCAACATGACGGTCTTTCTTCAACTCATTTTTAAGCAAGTTTACACTCATCTCAATATCACTTCCGAGACTCACATGTATATGTCGCACAGTTTTATTTCTACCCTCATATACCTCTATTGCTTTCTCAAAAAGTTGATTTATTCCATCTCCCGATTTTGATACAGTAGGCACTATAGGCACACCTATCATATTGCCAAGCATATCATAACTGAGTTCACTTCCCGAGCGTTTAAGTTCATCATACATATTCAACGCAATAACCATGCTTCGGTCCATGTCGATTAGCTCGGTAGTGAGATATAGATTGCGTTCAAGATTTGAGGCATCTACCACATTTATAATCACGTCGGGAATCTCATCTTTGAGGTACCGACGCACATAGAGTTCCTCAGGGGTATATGCTGATAGCGAATATGTGCCCGGAAGGTCTACTATATTGAATACGTATCCTCCATATTCAAACTGACTTTTTTTGGCATCAACAGTAACACCGCTATAATTCCCCACATGTTCATGTGTGCCAGCTGCAATATTAAACAATGAGGTCTTACCACAATTGGGATTACCTATTAATACCACATTGATTGTGTTATCCATTTCACAATAATCAATGTTTGAATTAACGGCTTCTGTAATTACATTAAGGTGAGTTAAATCATCAACCTTGTCAGCATCGGCAATGGGAACTACCTCCACAAGATGTG
>JAFYSL010000021.1 GCA_017559355.1 Muribaculaceae bacterium | reverse complement strand
AATACGTTCTAATCCTTCAGGAAAAGTAACCTCTTCCATGCGCGTATTATAGAACGCACATTGTTTTATTACACGAAGTGTCGTTGGTAATACCAATTTTTTGAAGTTTTGACAATTAAGAAAGCATTGAGTTGGTATTTCCATTACTCCTTCTGGAATAATAAGTGGGTCTACATTTAACCAATGGCAATTCCCAAAACTATATATATTTAATTTACGTAAAGAAGGAGGGAAATTAATTTCTTCTAATTGCATGTAATTAAATGCCGAGATACCAATTTCAACAATATTATCCGGAAGCATTATTTTTTTGATACCCAAATATATCGTTTGGTAAACATCCCAATATTGCTTATTTACATCACATAATGCATAATCTGGAATTTTATTATTTTCAACCTGCGCTTTTTCTAAATTAAGCACGCTTAGTTTACCGTAAAAAGCACATTCCCACATCGTTCTGAAATCTTGTGCGTTTATTGGTCCAGAAATTGATAATGAATCTATTTCACCCCAATTTTCACCTAAAATGGTCTTTAATTGGCCATATTCAGTTGTTTTTGCATCAAATGAAACAATCTGTGAATAGGAATTAATAGTCATACAGATAAATGACATTAATAAAAGCAATTTCTTTTTCATTTCTAACAACATTTTATATAAAACCCTATTATATACAATCCCTATTGTATATATTGACACAAATATAGCAAGTATTTTTGAAACAATAGTTATTTTAACCTAAATTTATACAATAAAGATTGTTTAAATATCAAAAAACATTAGCCCACGCCTAAAATATTGAAAAATTCACTATCTTTGTAAAGACACTTCAAATACATAATTTATTATTCCTTAAATTATGAACTTATAATATCGATATGATAGAGGAAAAGAAAAGACGCCCAAGAAGGACCAAAGCAAATCTGATAGACTGTATTAATAATGCAGCCGAAGAACAAATTTTAAAAGATGGTTTTTCGAATGTATTAGTAACGGACATTATTAAACGTGCAAAGATAGAGCCTATCGTTTTTTACAATCGCTTTGAAAATCTTGAATCTTTTATGAGTGAATTTGTAAAAAAATATGACTATTGGTTTAGTGACATACTGAATGACTTCGAACTTCAACCTACAAGCGAAGAAACCCTAACCAAAATCCTACAACGTCTATTTCAAGAATTAAATAATGATTCTGTAATGCTCGAACTTCTTAGGTGGGAAGTATCAAACGGCAACAACATCACCACTAGAACAGCAATGTTGCGCGAAGTCCATATTTTACCATTAGTAAAAATTTACGAAGATAATTTCAAAGGGAAAAACATCGATATTGCAGCACTAACAGCCTTGATAATCGGAGGGTTATACTATTTATCATTACACAAAGATAGAAGTTCTTTTAGTGGAATAGACATAAATTCACAAGATGGCATGGCTCGAATTTTCAACGCAATAAAATTCTTCGTTGAGAAAATTTATGAAGAAGAAAAATTCTATAAAGAAAAAATCACGATAGCCAACAAATTAAAAGAAGCTGGCATAAGCGATAACATAATACACCAATGCGTATGGAATAACAAATCATAATCATCTCCCAACTACTTCACCTCTACCTCCATCCCAACATGTGAACATCTTATTCTGAAACTATTGTAATTTAATTATCATCCCATTTTACACATTCTTTTACACAAATTATGCAAATCGAATAATGCGATTTGCATAATTTGATTAGAGTAATTGTAGCGTTTTATTTCTCAGCCGATTTCCCTCCATCGCGGAATTCGCTATGGTATTCATTGAGGATTGAGCGTATCGCTGTACCTATGCGCAGATATGATTTGCGGTCGAGGTTGGCTAGCGAGATGCGCACCGACCAATCAGGGCCTGCAAAACCGTCTCCATTAAGCACTACTACTGCCGTTTCATTAGCGAGTCGTATCACAAAGTCAAGTGGTTCGTATGTCTTTGCAAGATATTCGCAAAATTCATCGCCATAGATTCGTTTTGCCCACACCATGATATCCATTTCAGAATAGTATCCCGCTCGCAATGGATCAGGTTTTAGAGTGAATCCTGTTGTTTTCCACAACGCATCAAGTCGGTTATTGATAATCGTTTGCATTCGAGTTTTATACACATTCTCCCTATCAAGCAATGAGTATGCAGCAAAGAGCGACATCTGCATTTGTTGTGGAGTCGATAATCCTGCAGTGTGGTTAAGTGCAACCATTCGGCTATCAGCAACCATTCTATCTATAAATTTCATCTTCTCTGGCTCAAGAGTCAATGAACTATAACGCTTATTTAGAGCATTTTTATCCTTTTCGCATAGATGTTCGATGAGGGCATCAAAGATATTAAGTTGATTGAGTGCAATCACCGCAAGACGCCACCCTGTAGCTCCAAAATATTTAGAGAATGAATAGACCGTCATGGTATTATGTGGCAATTGATACATTAATGACTTGAATTCGGGCACAAATGTACCATACACATCATCGGTGATTATCATAAGGTCGTGATTATCCTTCTTAACCACGTCTACAATTCGATCCAATGCATGTTGCGACAATGTATATGAAGGTGGATTACTTGGATTTACCACACAAAGCATCTTCACTTTTTTATCGCGCAATTTATCAATCTCCTCGTCGGAGTATTGCCAATAGTGCAATCCATCTTCTTCAATTTTATTTGCGCTGATGTTCACCACATTAAATCCAAATCGTTCAAGATGTGGAATTTCGAGATATGGGGTAAATACTGGTGTCATGATGGCTATTGTGTCGTCCTTTTTAAGCAAACGATTTTCAAATAGAGAATCAAATGCATAACACATAGCAGCCGTGCCGCCCTCTACTGCAAATAGGTCATATACCCTGCTCTTACATTCACAACCACAATCTTCGCCATCATTACACTCGCAATTTTCATCACATCTACAATTACCCATCTCCTTGGCAAGATAGTCTCTCACAAGGAGTTCGGTATAACGAAGAATTCTATCGGGAGTTGGATACTGATCACCTATAATTGCTTCAGCCCACTCATGCGCCACATCATTTGGATCAACATTGTGGTTTACAATCAAATATTCAAAGGCATCATGTAGCAATTGACCACCATCTGCATTACGGTGCACTTCAAGGAAAGTCCTAAATCGCTCTCCACTACCCTCACGCGAAGGAATACCAACAATACCATTTCCTACATCTTTTGTGAGATGACACTCCGACAGTGCCCATTTACCTAACAAGAAGAATGCTTCGCGAGGAGTTGTAGCAACCCAATTGGGATTTCCTCTACCGGCATTTAAGAAGGTAGCCGATGATTTGCGAGCATCTTCTTGAGCCATTACTATAAGGCGATTTTTTATTTCAAACGGACTCATTTTTTCAAGTTCTCGTTCAAGTTCTCGTTTGTCTTGGCTTTTACAGCCTGTGTTTTTCTTACATTCCATAATAAATCATTATTTTAAATTTAACTCATTAACAATACTATTGCCACACCCCAAAGGATTAAGAGCGTATTTCCCACGGCATAAGTAACGGTGTAACCCATTGCTGGAATTGAACTTTGCAATGAATCTTGAACTGCACCAAGGGCAGCAGTTGTTGTTCGTCCTCCAGCGCAACATCCAAGGTTGATCGCAGGGTGGAATTTGAATATCTTTGCACCCATCCATATACCTATAAACAATGGTATTGATGTGGCAAGGACACCGGCAATAAACAACATAAAACCAACTTTTTCAATACCTTGAATAAAGGTAGGACCAGCTGTAATACCCACCACAGCAATAAACATATTCAATCCAAGGTTATTAAGAATCCACAATGCAGGTTGAGGGATTCCTCCAAATGTAGGTCGTTTTGAGCGAAGCCAGCCAAATACTAATCCAGCGATTAATGCGCCACCACTTGTACTGAGACTGATAGGTACTCCTCCAAGATGCAATGTCAATGCACCAATAATACCACCTATTACAATGCCAAGACCAACGAATACAAGGTCGGTTTGATTTGTTGGACGATCAACATAGCCCATTTGAGGAGCTGCAGCTTTCACTTCTCGAGCCAAACCATTGATAGTGATTATATCCCCTGCACATAATTCGGTTTGCGCCAACACAGGAATCTCAACACCACCACGTGTAATACTCTTGATGATAATACCAGCCATAAATGGTTTTACACGAAGAGCGTCAACGGTAATGCCATCAACAGTTTTCTTTGTGAGCATAACTCTCACTTGTTCGATTGGGAATGATAGCAATTCATTATCCGCCACCTCTGTCCCAATCCAACTTTCATCTTCGATTACATACTCTCTACGACCACTTAATACAATCTCATCACCTTTTTTTACTCGTGTAGAAAAGTCTGCGTCAACAATTTTTCCATCAACACGCAATCTCTCTACAAACACTCTACGATTCATCTTCTTGATATAATCTTCAATCTCTGCTACGTTACGTGGAGTATCAAAAAATGATGATTCAGCACGGTAGGCACGAAATACAACTTGACGATTTGAATCAATATAAGCGGGATCGCTTGCAATACTACTTTGATTAAGTTGAGCTGCCAATTGAGCAGTTTGTTGTTTCACTTTATCCAAACCACCAAGCAAACGTGGTCCGATGTTTCCAAGAATATATGCCGACCCGATTGTCCCAAAGATGTATGTTACGGCATAACACACTGGAATCATGTCGGTCCACATTTTTTTGTCGGCAGCTGAAGCATCAAGTGTTGCAATTGTGTCTCCACCAACACCTATCACAGCTGAAATTGTTTGTGCTCCACTCAACAATCCCGCAGCTTCACCAGGAGTATAACCAAACAACTTAGCAATACCAAATGTTACTGCCAAACACACAACACATAGCGCGACAGCGAACCCTACTTGCTTCAAGCCCGAACCTCGCAACGAACGGAAAAATTGTGGACCAACGCTATACCCAATTGCAAAAAGAAACAAAAGGAAAAACACCGATTTTAATGGCCCTGAAATAGGGATATCCATCTGTCCCACTACTACGCCCACAAGCAACACTGATGTTACCGTTCCGAGCGAAAAAGATTTGTACTTCAGTTTCCCTATCCAGAAACCGATACCAATTGTCAAAAATATCGCTAATGAGGGATATTCTCGAAATAGATTAACTACTGCATCCATAATACACACTTTTTATACTAAAAAAATCGTTACTGAACCCAAAACAATCATTTGCCAACAATAGTTCCAAAAAATCCCGTTTTTAACCCATTTTAATTCAAAACAAATCTAAAAATTTGAGTATAAGTCAAAAAAAAGCAGTAACTTTGCACTCGTTTTTGTCACCCCCACTGTTGCGACAACGCTAAAGGGTGAAAATCAGAGATTTATCATAATTTCAGCACAAAAACTATTTAATTATATATATATATTATGTTTAAACGATTTCCTGGTGCACATTTGATGGAGTCACTTCAACGTAAGAAACTCCAAAAATTAATGTCTACTGAATTTTTGGCGTCACGCCTCACAAAAATCCTCATTGCGTCAATTACAATGATTGTACTTTGGGCAATCCCAACAACATCTTTCGGTATTGACGGTCTCACTTTAGTAGAACAACGCGTTATTGCAATCTTTGCATTTGCAACATTGATGTGGGTATTCAATGCAATCCCAGCATGGACAACCTCTACATTCGTAGTTGTGTTATTGTTGTTTGCTACTTCCGACAGCAGTTTATGGTTCTTCCGCGATGGCATAGCTCCTGAAACATTGGGCAACCTCACAAGCTACAAATCATTGATGGCTTGTTTTGCCGATCCTATCATCATGCTCTTCATTGGTGGTTTCATCATCGCTATTGCTGCTACTAAAACAGGCCTTGATGTTAAACTTGCAAAAGTTATGCTCAAGCCTTTCGGCACACAATCAAAATATGTATTATTAGGTTTTATCACTGTAACTGCCGTATTCTCAATGTTCTTGAGCAACACTGCAACAGCAGCTATGATGCTCACATTCTTGGCTCCAGTACTTAAAGCTCTTCCAGCTGATGGTAAAGGTAAAATCGGTTTGGCCCTCGCTATCCCTGTTGCTGCCAACATCGGCGGTATGGGTACACCTATCGGTACTCCTCCTAATGCAATCGCATTGAAATACCTCAACGACCCAGAAGGTATGAACATGAACATCGGTTTCGGTGAATGGATGGCATTTATGATTCCTTTCACATTGGTTCTCGTGTTTATCTCTTGGGTAGTATTGTTGAAACTTTTCCCATTCAAACAAAAAACTATTAACCTTGACATTAAAGGCGAAGCTAAAAAAGACTGGCGTTCGATTACAGTATATGTAGTATTTGCATTGACAGTTCTCCTTTGGGTATTTGACAAATATACTGGCGTTAACTCTAACGTAGTTGCAATGTTGCCTGTGGGTGTATTCTGTATCATCGGGGTAATTACTCGTCGTGACCTTGAAGAAATCAGCTGGGGTGTACTCTGGATGGTTGCCGGTGGTTTCGCTCTTGGTGTTGCGTTGAATCAAACAGGTTTGGCTACACACATCATCTCTTCTATTCCATTCGACACATGGTCACCAATCCTCGTTATCGTAGGTTCAGGTCTCATCTGCTACGCAATGGCAAACTTCATTTCTCACACTGCAACAGCCAACCTCTTAGTGCCAATCTTGGCAGTAGCAGGTGGTAGCATGGCTACTCAATTGGCTCCACTCGGTGGCGTTTCAACATTGTTGATTGGTGTGGCAATCGCTTCATCATTGGGTATGGTACTTCCTATCAGTACTCCTCCTAACGCGATGGCTCAATCAACTGGTTTGATTCAAGAAAAAGATATGGCAAAAGTAGGTCTCATCATGGGTATCATAGGTCTCGTATTGGGCTACATCATGCTTATCATTCTTGGTTCTAACGGATTTATCGGAGGATAACAAATCACTTACAATATCAAAGGAACTGTTTCATTTCTATGCGACAGTTCCTTTTTGATTTTAATAACACATAATTATGAAAAAATATCTTTTATTACTACCCCTTTTATTGCTTGCTATCGTAGCAAATGCCGAAGAGGTACTATCAAAAAAAGGTTTTGAATTAAAACTATACGGACAAGTACGTGCCGATTTGTTTTACAACACTCGCAACAATGTTGAGAGCGTTGATGGCTTGTTCTACAGCTATCCTATGGATATCAAACCAGACGCCGAAGGTAATGACCTCAACGACCAGGACAATAGCAATATGTATTTGCTTTACTCTCGCCTCGGTCTTGATGTAAAAGGACCTAAATTGGGAAGCGCAAACACATCGGCAAAGATTGAATTTGACTTCCGTGGTTCGGGCACTACCCTTTCACTTATTCGCCTACGCCACGCTTATTTCAATCTCAATTGGGGCAAATCATCAGTTCTTGCTGGGCAAACATGGCACCCATTCTTTGGCGAGGTATCTCCATCAATCCTCAACCTCAACACTGGTGCGCCATTCCAACCATTTAGCCGTGCACCTCAAGTGCGCTACCGTTTCAACCACAACGCGCTCCAACTCACAGCATCGGCTGTGTGGCAATCACAATTCCTCTCAAATGGTCCTGACGGAAAATCGAACAAATATATCAAAAACAGCTGTGTTCCCGAAATCCATTTTGGTGCTGACTACAAAACCAAAAATCTCATCGTAGGTGCTGGTGCAGATATGACATCACTCGTGCCTCGCACTCAATCTGTCGTTGATGGCAATACCTACAAAGTAGATGAACGCATCACTACCGTATCTGGCGAAGTTCACGCTAAATACACTACTCCTATGTGGTATTTTGCAGCAAAAAGCACCCTCGCATCTAACCTCACTCAAACATCTATGCTTGGTGGCTACGGTGTGTGCGACATCGATCCTATCACAGGTCAACAATCATATACCCCAACCTACAACTCATCTACATGGGTAAACGTTGTATGGGGTAAGAAATGGAAAGTAGGCGTATTTGGTGGTTATATGAAGAACCTCGGCACAACAAAAGAAGTATCAAGCCTTATAGGTACAGGTGTTGATGTTGACCAACTTCTCAGCGGTACAGCAGAAGTAACCTACAATCTCCCTCATTGGAGAATCGGGTTAGAATATAACTACACCTCTGCATGGTATGGCGATCTCAACCACTCTAATGGCAAAATCATCAATACCCACGCCGTTGGCAACAACCGCTTCGTAGCAAGCGCATCGTTTATGTTCTAATTCAGAGAAATCTATCAAATATATAAGACCAATAGGCAAATGCTTATTGGTCTTTACTTTTATTCTCTATGCGTAAAAGACAGAATAATCTACTTGCGTATAAGGGATTTCTTCAATATAGGGAAACGCTTGATAAAGTGACCAAGTCCAATAATAGTCATCGCTATACCAAAGCGATAGTGCCATAAACCTAAACCACTATTCGCTCCGTCAATAACTGCAAGAAGCAAAATTCCCGTAATTGAAATTACGACAAAGATAATTGACAGGATTGCAGTTACACGACTTTTGTTGCCAATACCATTCTTGAACCAACCTTTATACCAAGCCCAATGCGTTTGGATATGAAAAGCGCCAGCTATCAAGAATGCAATACTTGACAAAGTATGAACAATAGCCCAATTATGCCAAATTTCGTGAGGACAACGAGTTCCTGATATGTGCATTCCAAATCCAGATACTGCCATTATTACAAATAATGCAGTTACCCACCAATCAATTACAAATATCTTTTTCATATTGCAAAGATACTCAAAATATTGGTTACCTGGACAAAAAGTAGGATGAAAATACACTAAAAAACTCTTAGTAGACAAAAAGTATGATAAATACCCCATTGAAAGCTTTCAATGGGGTATTTATGCCTAATATTTTCTTTTAATATATTCATCCAATAGTTTCTTGCGATTGTTTCTGCTTATACCTCTATGGACTCTTGTTTTACTTTTAATATCAGAAAAGACACCCTCTAATGCATTGTTGGTATTAGGTAGTCCAGTTTCGGGATGGTCATAAAAAGTCCATAACAACTGCATGTTACGTTTAATGCTTAGGTAGGCACTACGTAACCTTGGACGCATAAATGGTGGTGTTTTTCGTTTTATT
>JAFYSL010000020.1 GCA_017559355.1 Muribaculaceae bacterium | reverse complement strand
TTACACTTATGGTTAGGCGACAACATCCCTCAATACACCTTTACATTTTGCCAACTAATTATCATCACTACGGGATTGACAATACCCGTAAATATACTAAATTCTTGCATTCATGCTACAGGTAAAATCCGTTTTTTAAGCCTTGGCATTGGTTCAATATATCTACTCACATTGCCGTTGGTCTATATTTGTTTCTCTCTCAGTTTTAGCCCCAATTATGCATACATTTCTTACACTGCGATAATGTTTATTGTAATTATCGCCACAATCATGAATGCTAAGCATCTTATTCGCGAAATTTCATTAACACAATACACAAAAAAAGCAATTCTTCCCATTTTGATTATTGCAATAATATCTTTTTTTGTCCCCTTTTTTGTTCGCCATTTTATAGAGCATGAAATTTCTCGCGCAATTACAACCCTCATCATCGCAGTTGTAACATCAACAATTTCAATCCTTACTATAGGACTTAATCAAGCGGAACGGTCTCAATTGCGCAACTACATATACTTAAAAAAATAACGACATTTTTAAAAATTAAAAAATGTCGTTACCTAAACAAATTGTCTCATTTAATTGTGGAGCTGGAGGGGTTTGAACCCTCGTCCAAACGTGGAACTAATGAGCTTTCTACACGCTTAGTCTTTCCTTGGTTTTCGTGATGAGACAGGCAAAAGACAACCAACCTCAACCTTAGCCTCTAAAAATTTCGGAAGTCGTGCGAGGCACTTGACCACCTATTCCCGATTTACCTGCACCACCATATCAATCCGTCTCGGGAAAAGGACAATTGGGTGATGTCTTGTCTCCGCAACTGTTGCAGAGATTAAGCTAATCTACTGTACTTCAATTAAGCAGCAAGAGCGTAGTTATTTTCGCCATTTAAAATTTTGATGTCCCTGATTAAAGAGAGTAGGCATCATTTCTCTGCGTGCTTACACACCACCTCTACACGCTGTCAAAGCCAGTCAGCCCCGATATGCATTATTAGAAATAATGTTATAGCGCTACAAAGATAGTGAATTATTTTTGTTTTAATTATGGTATTAACTAATTTTGCATCACAAAATCAATATTTACAACCAATTTAACCACATATAAATTTGAAAAAGTCGTCGCAACCATCTTTTTTATTGTCTATATTCCCAATTATTGTATTACTGACAACTCTAATTGGTGTTATAATAGTAAAAGGTGCCGATACTGCTCAAAGCATCAGCTATTTAATACTTCTCGGCACTTCTACTTTAAGCATAATTCTGTCAGCTATCTTTTCTCCTCAACCTGTAGCTCAAATCATAAAAGGGATAAAAAAGAGCGCATCTCAAATATTACCAGCAATACCCATTTTAATTTTCATCGCTACCGTATCAGCCACATGGATGTTGAGTGGCATCGTACCTACTTTAATTGACTATGGATTAAGCATTATCAATCCCAAGTTCTTTTTACTTATAACATGCGCCGTGTGCTCGGTCGTGTCTGTTCTCTCGGGTAGTTCTTGGACTACAATTGCCACAATAGGGATTGCCTTTCAAGGAATTGGCAATGTAATGGGATATAATGATGGTTGGATTGCTGGTGCTATTATATCAGGAGCCTACTTTGGCGACAAAGTCTCACCTCTATCTGACACCACTGTTCTTGCCTCATCTTCGTGTAAAGTCGAGCTTTTCACTCATATTAAATACCTTATGCTAACATCTACTCCTGCTATGATTATTGCTCTATTAGTCTATACAGGAGTAGGCCTCTTCTCCCCCACAAATGAAGCTTCGCAGTCTCTTGAAATTATCATAGCCCTTAATAATTCATTTAATATTACCCCTTGGATCCTCGCTATACCCATCATTACAGGCATTCTCATTGCAATGCGCATAAAAATATATATCACTCTTGCCGTCAGTTCTCTACTTGGGCTAATTGGTATTTTTATTTTTCAACCACAAATTATTGAAATGCTTGGTTACACCACCTCGTGGGGCGATGTTAGTATAATGTGTAGCGACATCTTATTTACCAAAACTGCAATTTCAACCGACAACGAATTACTTGACTCTCTTGTTAGTACTGGTGGAGTTTCCGGAATGATGCCAACCATCTACCTTGTGCTTTGCGCTATGACCTTTGGTGGTACATTAATAGGCACAGGCATGCTTGGCACAATTACACGAACATTTACAAATAAAATACACACTCTTCGCCAAACTGTAACTGCTACAATTGGTAGTGGTTTATTTATCAACAGTTGCACAGGCGACCAATATCTCTCAATATTATTAAGTGGCAATCTTTTTCGAAATCTATATAAGAAAAATGGACTTGAACCACGATTATTAAGTCGCTCGCTAGAAGATTCCATCTCAGTTACATCAGTATTAATACCATGGAACTCGTGTGGTGTTACTCAGTCAACCGTACTCGGAGTTGCAACATTAACATATCTCCCATACTGTATCTTCAATATTGCTAGTCCCCTACTCTCACTTCTTTTTGCTTGGACTGGATATAAAATTAGGAGATTAAAAAATTAATACATAACTTTGACATTAAATAAAAATCTCATGTACCATGAATCGACGTGACATGTTAAAAGTTGCCGGCACAGCTATTGCTGGAGCTGCATTGTTAGGGACAGAAGCATTTGCCAACGAGTCAAACAACTCAACCAACTCTACTCGCAAAAAAGCCCTTATAATTGGGGCACACCCCGATGACCCCGAAACTGGCTGTGGAGGCACTATGCTCATGTTACGCCGAGTAGGACACGAAATAGTTTCAGTATATATGACTCGAGGAGAAGGTGGCATCAAAGGCAAAACTGCCAACGATGCAGCGGCAATTCGCACCCAAGAAGCCATTGATGCTTGTAAAATCCTTAATGCATATCCATTATTTATGACACAAATCGATGGCAATACTGAGATAAACAAAGCGCGATATATCGAAATGCGCGAACTCATTGCCAAGGAAAAGCCATCTATAGTATTTACTCACTGGCCCATTGATTCTCATCCTGACCATCGTGTATGTTCTCATCTTGTGTACGATGCTTGGCGTCGACTTGACTATAGCTTTGAACTGTATTACTTTGAAGTTATGAGTGGCACTCAAACCCAATTATTCCAACCCACCGACTACGTCGACATTACACTTGTTGCCGACCAAAAACGCCAAGCCTGCTACTGCCACAAAAGTCAAAATATAGAGCCACTCTATGAAGAATGGCATGATCGCATGGAACAATTTCGTGGATTAGAATTCCGTTGTCCACGAGCTGAAGCATTCATTCACCTTCGTCGCAACAATAGCGATATTCTTTAAAAACATAGTATAGCACATAACATAGAGGGGAGCATCAAGATGCTCCCCTCTCCTCTAAACTTAAACAACTATAATCCGCAAATCGAAGCGTTTCGCAATTTTTGAACGAATCGTTCTATTTTCCAAAACGAAATGTACCTCTGAGAGGTATCCCCCTTTTTCTAAATATTATCGACCGGCTTACGCCGGTATTTGATATAAAAACGGCGTTTGAAAACCATTCAAACGCCGTTCGTTTTACGCTTTGTCGCTTCGCTCCGCTTTACGAGATTTCGACTATCGCTTTGTACGCTGCCACGCTTCGCGCCACCACGATTTTGCCGCGGAAGGCGAGACGCGACCCGATGCTCGTGTACGTATTCGATGAGTCGTTAATCGCGTTCGCGAACGACACACCGCCACTCGAGTTCGCGTTGTTGCCCGAGCGGTAAACCACACGGCTCTTTTGTGCATTCTGATATGTATAGTCGTGATAATATGAACTAACAGAACCACCAGCAAGGGCTACCATAGTATCCATATAGCGACCGTGAACAACACATTTCGGATATAGATTGCCAGTCGATTTAAGACCTTGAACCTC
>JAFYSL010000019.1 GCA_017559355.1 Muribaculaceae bacterium | reverse complement strand
CTTGTTGTTGCTAAGATATTGCTACCATTAAGAATTATAATCTACTAATATATAGTTGGTGCTACGACCTCCCTCATCAGATTTCTGCAATATGCCTTTTGCAATAAGGTCGTTTATATCATTTAGTGCAGTATCTGGTGAACATTTTGCAATTTTCGCCCATTTACTACTTGTTAGCTTGCCATTGAATCCATCAAATTGCATATTCAGCAATTTTCTTTGTCGTTCATTGAATGAAACATCACGATTGCGTTCCCAAAACTCAGCTTTGTGCATTACTGAGGCCAAAGTGCTTTCCGACGCACTTAATGCTTGTTCAAAGCAATGCAAAAACCATAAAAGCCAATCGGTAATATCACCATTTCCGCGTTGTGTACGCTCTAGGACTTCGTAATATTCCTTTTGTAATATTTTTATTTCTGCAGATACAGAATAGAAACGTTTACTACTATTTTCAGAACGAGCAAGTAACATATCGGTCAAGGCTCTTGTTATTCTACCATTACCATCATCAAAGGGGTGTATTGAAACAAACCATAAATGAGCAATGGCTGCTTTCAATACGGTATCGATATCATTGCTATTGTTTACCCACTCTATAAAACGATCCATTTCGGCACGTACACGATTAGGAGATGGTGCTTGATAATGCACCTTTTCTTTTCCCATAGCGCCGGATACTACTTGCATTTCTCCAGAACGATATTTGCCGACTTCTATGCGATATAAACCACTCATTCCTGTTGGAAATAGTACATTATGCCATCCAAAAAGACGATCGTGAGTAAGTGCTTTAGCATAGTTTTGAGTCGCATCTAATTGCATCTCTACTACACCATCAACATAACGAGACACTGGCACAAGACCAGCTGTGTCAATCCCAAGTCGACGAGCAATTGAAGATCGAACTTCTTCATAATTTAACTCTTTGCCTTCAATTTCCGAAGAACGAACAAGTTCAAGCGACATATTTGATAGCATAGCTTCACCTTGTGAGTCAAATCCTAAAGACATCATCCGTCCCATTAGAGAACCTTGTTTGGCTCGTACTCGACCCAATATATTCATTATTTGTTGGCTATCATAATGAAATTGCCACCAATTTTCATAATCATGTATATATCTCATATATGCTATATTTTGTGACAAATTTAGATGGTTTTCGGAGAATAAACAAATTATTCACCGAATATTTTCGGAGAATAAGAAGCGTAATCTCCGAATACTTCTAACGCTTGTGCCATTTCTGAACGTGCAATATTGGGATTAGATTTTAGCATCTCTATAATTCGGTTTTTCTGGTCGGTATGATTGACTTTTCTGATCGGTTTTAGTGTTTTTTGGTCGGTTTCTTTGCTCGAACCACCATATAAAGTGAGCATGGCGTTGACATCTTGTTCGTTTCCCTATTTATTGCTTTCGCAATAGAGATTCCGAATTATATAGTTGATGTAATCAGTACATACCATTCTCTGCCTGAATCTTTGCGTTGGATGTATCCTTTCTTAATTAGATTATTAATTTGTTTCTGAATAGCAGATGTATTAATTCCAATCAACTTAGTTAATTCTTTATATGAAATCGATGGGTTTTCTTGTAAAGCAAACAAAATTTTTGAAGTGTTAGGACTTCTGAATGTAACAATTTCACCATCATACCACCATATATTTTCGTCTGATTTGGTAACAAAATCAATATCTGCTTTTATTTCAGTTTTAACTAGTTTGTTGAAATATGTCATAAAATGCCGAATTTCTCTTAGTGACGCATGAGCACCATCTGACGGAGCTGGTCCTACGACAAGATCAGACTGATGCAATGCTTCTAAATATGATTGCTTATCTCTATTGCGCACTACAATCATAGGCCATTCGTGACGCGAAAGAATATAGTTGACCATTAATCGTGCAATGCGTCCATTGCCGTCTTCAAAAGGGTGAATACGAATATATCTATAATGAAACAACGCAGCAAGTTCGATTGGTGAGTACTTACCACTTCCTTCTGCTTCGTTATACCAATTTACCAAATCATTCATCAATGCTGGAGTCTCTTTAGGTGAAGCATATTCAAAACGATCGCCATAGCGTGTAATAACACTATTAGGTCGCGTTTTATATGAACCAGCATAAACAACATAGCTTGATTGTAATCCTCCTGGCAGAGTGGTATAAACGGCATAATCTTCACGCAATAAGGTTTGATGAAGTTGTCGAATAAATGTTTCTGTCAACGGCAACTTTTCCTTAGCAACCTCAGCCATCATTTTTAACCCTACATTGCTAGCTTTCATCTCCTCGAAATCTTTCATCTCTGCCTCGCCACTTACTTTCCCAAATAGTAGCAATAACTCAGTCTGACCATATGTTAAGGTATTACCTTCTATATGGTTTGAATTATAGTTGTATTCTACAGTAAATTTGCGAGCTAACTGAGCCTGTTTTTTTCTGTTAAAGGAAGAAGAGACTTCCACTGATTATAAATGCTATTAATATCTGCCATAGATATTGATGTGTTAAATACCACCATTTTGGGTGGTATGATACCACCTTTAAACGATTACTTGTGCAAAATAGTAAAAATATTTGATGTAGAGGATTGTTTATATTATTGTTCTTTCTCAGTTTTTTCTTGTTGAGACTTATTCCATTGCGTTATCAGCATTCTTGCGTAAGTCTCAGGGTCGGTTTTGATATAAGACAAAAATGCTTTCTCTGTCTTGTGTCCTGTGATTTGCATAATAACAAGTGCTGGGGCTCCACTTTCAAACATATTAGTTGCAAACGAACGGCGAGCAGTATGAGCACTTACCAATTCATATTTTGGAAAATACTCCTTAATGCGACGACCTGCTATGGTATGAGTTATAGATGTGTCCTCGGTTATTCCTGCCATTTGACAAATTTCTTTTAGAAATGAGTTGAATTTCTGATTAGAAATAACTGGAGGCAACTCTCCATTATACTTTTGAAATATTCTTTTCACTGGTTCAAATATTGGAATACATACCTTTGTGCCTGTTTTCATCTGTTCCAATTCAAAATAGCCTCGCTCTATGCTTTTAGGGTCTGCAAGTTTGTCTAAGTCACTATATCGGCAACCAGTCCATGCAAGAAGAATGAATTGGTCTCTTACTTTGTCGTGATAAGCATGCTCTAATTCTACCGTTTCAATTGCATGTAGTTCTTCAGTTGACAAGTAAACATTATCAACCTCCTCTGAAAGCTTCTTGCATTTTCTTGGAGCCACAAACTCACATTCCATTCGCTCACTCAATGGGAGCCAATTTATCACGGCCTTTACATTCTTGATGTGCTTACCAACAGTGTTTAATTTAAAGCCTTTAAAATTCAGAAACGATACATAGCCATCGTAAAACTTCTTATCTAGGTCTCTCACTGGAATGTCTCCCATCTTTGCAAAATCGAGATACTCGAATAAGTATCTTTTCATTTGATTGTATTGCAAGATTGTACGATGACTTACTGGCTGTCCTTTATGATTGCCATTCTCTTGAATACGAGAGGGTGCACCTTCAATAAATGCTTCAACAGCTTCTCGTAGCATCATAGGTCTCTTTTCTTCTTCTCCCTCTTCAGCTACAACATACTTTTCAGGATGATTAAACTTATCAACCTCAGTCTTTAGCCAATCAGATGGCAATACTGCATTTTTGTCCCATTTTAGCCACTCTTCCTCGATAAAATGGCACAACGCCTCAATTTTGGCTCGTTGGTCATTATGATAACGCCTATTCTCATCATTCATTCTTCGTTTATCCACCATTTGGGTTCCATCCCAATAGTTTGGGTCATCTAAAATATATATACCTGAACGAGCACGCTGATTAAATGCTTTTCCATTGTAAAAACGAATTAGTATTTCTTGGTATCCAGTACTCTTATTTTTCTTACTGGATAGTGATAATTGTAGTTTTGCCATAACTTGAATATCTTTTTGCAAAGATAACAAGTCTACCTAGGACCACAAACAAAACGCTAAGATGTTGAAATTCAACACTTAGCGTTTTTTATTTTACATTTTTGGCGTGTTGTTCGGCTGCTGATCCATTTGACAGTGAAGAAGATTTCGCTCGACATATCGTTGAAGAATGTTATGACATCGAACAAACAATGGGCAGACTTTCGTATTACTTTCGCTCGCGATTTATTCATGTGCGATTACTTCTTCGTAAATGGATATGTTTACCGCAGATAAATCTGACGCAAATATCACTCAAAAGGCTTCTTCGGAGACCTTTTTGCTGTTATTGAGAACTTTTTTGCTCCATTAATTGTTTGTGTGATACAAATGTTATACATTTGCACTACAAACACAATACAATATACCACTATGGCTATCGGAATTGAAAGGAAACAAACTGCTTTTAGACTAAGCACAAGTTTATTAAATAAGCTAAGAGAGGCTGCTGATAGAGAAAATCGCAGTCTTAACAACTATGTTGAAAGTGTTTTGATGGACGCTGTAAACAACAATCCAAACAAATTGACTTTGGCTGCAATGAAAGAAGCTCGCGAAAATCGTGACTTGGAAACTTTAGATGCAAACAACCTTGATTCGGTAATTGCGTCATTGTAGGAGTATGTTTACACTGAAAATGACCGGGCAGTTTAAGAAAGACCTTAAACGCATTCAAAACAGTCCGAAAAAGATAGAACATCTTAGAACTGTTCTTACTTCCCTACAAGAAACAGGTGTTGTACCTGAAACTTATTATCCACATAAATTAACCGGCAATTATAGTGGATTTATGGAGTGTCATGTCGAAAGTGACTTACTTCTTATTTGGCTCGACGAGGAAGAAAACATCATCAAACTCGTTCGTCTCGGTAGCCATTCCGAACTTTTTTAATAAAACAACATCATTATATCTGCAAAAGCCTGTCTTCGGATAGGCTTTTTGTTGCTCTACTTCTAAATTGAGTGGTATTCATTCCAACACTTAGCAAGGTGGACCAAAAGTAGGATGAAATTTTTATAATACATCGAGGAAAGATAGATGAATATGCGAAAGGTTTGATCCTCTCGTTTCACCTTATACATGCTTTATAGTGCCTTAGATTGCATTTTTCTGTCTTAAAATTCGTTACCGACCGACAAATTTGCGTACCTTTACACCCTGATTATATGCCTACAGTAGGCTCTATTCTATTGCATGGCATATATACAACCGAATAACTTACTGTTTATTAATATTTTATAATTACACAAACTATACAAACTCTCCTATATACTATGAAGAAGACGTTCTTATTTATAGCTATGGTATTGGGCATATTGTGTGCTTCGGCACAATCGCAAGTAGGTGAAGACTATGCCGACCATAACAAAGTAGTCAATGTACATGCACAAGTACGTGCCGACTTTATACAAGATTATTGGGATGGCGACTTGAACAAGCCCACATCGGGTTTCAAGGGCAAATACATCAACTTGATATTGGACGGTCACATCAACAAGTATTTCTACTACTCTTTCCGTCAACGTCTCAACCGTGCGCCCAAGATTGAAAGTTACTTCGATGCTATCGACTGGGTACACCTATCATACCGTCCCAATCAACATTGGGACATCTCGGCCGGTAAGCAAGTAGTAGGCATTGGTGGTTTTGAGTATGACCGTGCGCCCATCGACCTTTACTTCTGTTCGGAGTATTGGAACAACATTGCTTGCTACCAATTTGGTGCCAGCGTTGCCTACATCCTTGGCGATGGCAGCGACCGCTTTATGGCGCAAGTGTGCGAGAGCCCCTTCAACATGGGACACAAAGACTACCTGTTTGCCTACAACTTTATGTGGGTGGGTAAGCACGATTGGTTCAACAGTATCTATTCGCTCAATGCCTCGGAGTATACTGCAGGCAAATACATCTATTATGTAGTATTGGGCAATCAGTTTACCTTCGACAACTTCCGCTTGCAAGTCGACTTTATGAACCGCGCCACCAACGAGCACGCTTTCTTCTTCAAGGATTTCTCGGTGATGGGCGAGTTGTCGTATATGATTAAAGACAAGGTAAACATCTTTGGTAAAGTATCGTACGACATCAACGACAGTGGCGTAGAAGGCGACTACTGCGTAATGCCCGGTACAGAGCTCACCCGTGTGGGTGCCGGTGTCGAGTATTATCCCCTACCCAAAGGTCGCAAAGACTTGCGCCTCTTTGGCTACTATAGCTACACTTGGGGTGTCAATGGCAACACCAACGGCGCTCTGCAAGACCGCGAGCACTTGTGGGGCATAGGTCTTAAATGGGATGTAGATATTCTATCATTAACAAGCAAAATATTCAAAAAGAATGAAGAAGCCGAAAATTAATCTTTCGAAGTACATCCCCACGGGTGTACCATGTCTGCTCATTGTAGTGGGCTTGTTCGTTATCTTGGGCAGCCAAATGGGTGTGTCGCAGATGTTCAAAACCATTATGAACACCGCACATGACCTCTTGCTCAACACCGTGTTTTTCCTCATGGCCGTGTGTGTAATCACAGGTGCTATTGGTCGCATTTTCATGGATTTCGGCGTGGTAAAACTTCTCGAAAAATTGTTACGCCCCCTCATGAAGCCTTTGTTTAACCTTCCCGGCGTGGCATCGTTGGGTGCTGTTATGACATTCTTGTCGGACAACCCTGCCATCATTTCGCTATCGCAAGACAAGCGTTTCTGTAGTTACTTCAAGAAATATCAATACATTTCGCTCACCAACTTCGGTACCGCATTCGGTATGGGCTTGTTGGTTATCGTCTATATGATTGGTTTGGGCTACTTTGTTGAGCCTTTCATCGGCTTGCTTGGTTCCTTCTGCGGTTGCATCGTATCAACTCGCCTCATGCAACACTTTGTTATCAAAGCCTATCCCAACTATGCCGAAGAAGATGTAGTTGAGGAGGTTGTAAAACGCAACACCAAGGCTCATACAGAGGAGGGCTCGATGTTTACTCGCATTCTCAACGCCTTGCTCGACGGTGGTCGCACCGGTGTCGATGTAGGTATCGCCATCATCCCCGGCGTGCTCATTATCTCTACCTTTGTTATGATGATAACTTTTGGCCCCGGCAAGGGTGGCGAATATACAGGTGCTGCCTACGAGGGTATCGAGTTGTTGCCCTGGTTGGCCGAGAAGATTAACTTTATCTTCGACTGGCTCTTTGGCATCAAAGATCCGCACTTGGTTGCCTTCCCCATCACTGCATTGG
>JAFYSL010000018.1 GCA_017559355.1 Muribaculaceae bacterium | reverse complement strand
TGAATCGTTTAAAGAGGGGAGGAGTGTTTCGTTAAGAGTCTTTTCTTCAGTAGAACTTTTAATGTGATTGTTGTTAATGACTTTGTGTCCTTCAACGATGGCCTTTAAGTGACCAATAATTGTTTGAGAATTGGCATAAATAGTGCTTTTTCCTTCTTCATTGGCAAGGAATAAATTGATAGATTTTAGCTCATCTTCTATCTTTTCAATTTCTTGTTTGTCATGTTCTTGGCCATTGAGCAACTCCAAAAATTGGATGCTTAAATCATTGAGTTCCTCTTCGTGGAGTTTTTTTTCGGTTTCAGCTTTAGTTACACTCGACATCCAGTTACGAGCATCAATAGTTTTATTCCAATCGTTGACAATCAACTCGTCGCTTTTGAATTCGTCGCTTTCGAGAGCTTTAATGGCTGTTTCGAGATTGGTAGAGGTGTTAGCAATACCTGCAGTGAGGTCAATGTTGGTTTTAATCCAATCTCGTTTGGCTAACTCGTTATTGTTTAGAGTGCTGAGTTCTTTGAACTTGAGGTCAAGATTGGAAAGTGCGTTTTGCTTTTCTGTAAGTTCCTCTTCGGTTAGTAGTTTTGTACCCTCTACACGTTGCATGGCTTCTTTCCACGCTTGCTCCTTCTCTCTATATATGAAAAATATCTTTGTTCCGATTTTAGAGTAGATTCCTGTGCCAGTAATCTTTTCGAGGATATTAGCCTTTTCCTTGTCATCGCTATTTAGGAATCGAGTAAACTCCCCTTGAGCCAACATTGTTGTGCGGCAAAATTGATTGAAATCAAGACCTACGGCATCTTGAATTTCAGCTTCTATTTCTCTAACTTTAGAGAAAACGAGATTGGTGTCAATATTTTTTAGAGTCCACACTATCGATTGGATGTTGCCATCGAGTTTTAAGCGAGATCGCTTAACAGTCCATGTAGCTTCGTAGTGAGCGCCATTGCTCCCAATGAAAGAGAGGAAAACAAACGCTTCTGCGGTGTTTCTGCGCAAAAGTTGACGAGGGTTATCGAGTTTTAGATTGTCCTCATCATCGGTTTCACCTTGCATTTTAGAGCTGCTAAGGCGAGGAGTATTATTATATAGGGCAAGACAGATGGCATCGAGAATAGTAGATTTTCCCGAACCTGTTTTTCCTGTAATTAAAAATACATCGCTATCGGCCAAAGGTTGTGCTTCGAAATCAATAGTGGCATCTTCGATAGATGCGATGTTGTGTATAATGAGTTTTTGTAATTTCATGGATGTGTTTTTTTAGTTGCTGCGAGTTTCTTCGGTTAATATTTTGATAGTTTCCTCAAAGAGATCTTTTAATTCGTCGTCAAAGTCAATCCCTCTGTCTTCGGCATAGCGTCGAGCAATGTCGATAGGGTTAACCTCTTGAAACTCTTGAATGGTCAGTGTTTTTACTTCTCCTTTTATTGTCTCTTTACGTTTGGCGTTGATGAGGCAGAATTTGCACTGTTTCCCTTCAGTGAGATGCTGCGCTACAGCATTAGCATCGGGAGGGAGAAATCCATCTACCTCAATATTGAGACGTATGTAGGCTGGGATATTATTAGGGAAGTTTTTTAAGAGTTCTTTTGCATTCTCCCAAGTATCAACTCCTTCGGTAGGGAGAGTTGCCAATGGACGGCAGTTTGTAATTTCAACTTTTTTTACGTTTGGTTTATCTCCATGTTTTTCAATATCGATGATGCTAACTGAATGTGGATAATTTTCGTCAAAACTTACTGCAATAGGAGTGCCGCTGTATCTCACATTATGTTTGCCTGTGTGAACAAATTGTTCGTGGTGGATATGTCCAAGAGCGAGGTAGTCATAACCGTTGCCCATTTGCTCGATATCAATGGAGTCGATGCCTCCAATTGTACTTTCAGAAGTATTGTCGTGTCCTGTAAAATCACAACCTTTTACGGTTGTGTGAGCAGTCATTATGACTGGAAGGTTCTCGCTATTTCTTTCTGCTACGGTGTCAAGAAGTAGTTGGAAAAATCCATCGGGGATATTGCGCTCATATGCATAAGGGACTGCTATAACATACCCTTTGCCTGGGATTTCAATGATGTGGTTGTCGATATATTCTTTTGAAAGATTGCCTATAGTGTAAACCTTTAAAGCCTCCCATGGAGTGCGGAAAATTTCGTGTTTAGAACTGCTGTCATGGTTCCCAGCAATAGCGACAATCGTCATTTGGGGGTTGGCATCATGAATTGATACCAACGCTTCGGCAAACATTTTTTGTGCGGCAGCCGATGGTTGAGAAGTGTGGAATACATCACCCGCCAATAAAAATAAATCGGGTTTGTGCTCCTTGACAATTTCCTCCATTTGGCGAAGCATGTCTGATTGTTCTTCCGTTCTATCGTAATTGTAAAGAGTATGGCCAAGATGCCAGTCACTAGTGTGAAGAATTTTCATAAAATTAAGAATTGTAGAAATGGTATTTTTTTATATTTAATGCGAATATATGTAAAAAATCTGAGATATACAAGTTTATATGCAGTTGAGTAGACCTGAAATTAAATCTTAAATTATTCAGCGTAGAACTATTGGCATTATAAAGAGTTTGCATTATTGCTTAAATATATTTTGTGATATAAAGAACTTTAGTAACTTTGTGGGTATATAAACACTTAAATTGTAGTATTATGTCTTACTTGTTAATCTTTTTAATTGTCTCGTTTATCGTGTCATCGGTAGGCTGGTTTTACTTTATTTACTTTTTTAGCATTGGTTATGGATTGTCAATATCGGCACTTTCGGTTGCTGCAGTAGCAATGTATTGGAATGAGATGACTCTCCCTGTGGCAATTTTGTGTGGAGTGTTATTTGTCTATGGAATTCGCCTTGCATTGTATCTCTTTATTCGTGAACGCAAGTCTACATCGTATAAGAAAATTCTCTATCAGCCCGAGAATACCACTCATAAACCCATGTTTGTGATGTTTATGATATGGGCATCGTGTGCATTGTTGTATGTAGGACAAATGAGTCCTGTGGCATTTTATCTAAATGGTATTAAGGAGAGTATGGCAGTAAGCGAATCGTGGGCATGGATTGGCGCAGTGTTGGCAACATTGGGTGTGCTAATCGAAATGATTGCCGATGCACAGAAGAGTGCTGCCAAGAAAGTGAATCCTCATCGTTATGTCGATACAGGGTTGTATCGCATAGTGCGTTGCCCCAATTATTTTGGTGAAGTATTGATGTGGACCGGTAGTTTTGTAATATGCTTTGGCGCATGTTGTAACGTGTGGCAATGGATTATTGCATCATTGGGATATATTGGAATAGTATATGTTATGTTTAGCGGAGCACGTCGCCTTGAACTACGCCAAACAGAAGTATATGGAGCAATGCCCGAGTTTCAAGCCTACATCAAACGCACTCCACTTATATTACCATTCCTCCCCATCTACAGCGTAGCCCGCCACACCTGGCTCAAAGGCTAAAAAGAAGTAAAATAGCAAAATGTATATAATTGAAGGATGCCGCAACTGTGCGACATCCTTTTTGTTTAATGTTTAGATATTATGGGCATTTTATTGCGGAAAATGTGAAATTATTGCCCAATTAGGGCGCGGATTATGTGAAAATAAGGATAAATGTTGTGAAAAAGGTTGTATGTATACAACCATATTAAAAACATTTTGTATCTTTGTCGTGGGTGAAAATATAATAGGAAGCATATGAAATACCTTAATATAAAGAAGGCCTTGGCAGCATGGCAAGAGTTGCAACCACTATCTGAGAAGGATAAGGATAGGCTTAGCCGTCGTTTTACTGTTGACTTCAACTATAATAGTAATCATATAGAAGGTAATACGCTAACTTATGGCCAAACGGAAATCTTGTTGTTATTCGGCAAGGTGATTGGAGAGGCAAGCGTGCGCGATGTTCAAGAAATGACAGCAAGCAATGTGGGGTTGCGAATGATGACAGAAGAGGCTAAGGTAAAAGAAGCTCCTTTGACACAAAACTTTATTAGGACACTACACCAGACATTGCTTCGTGAGGATTATACGGTATATCGTAATTTGCCTGGCGGAGTTCAAACTAGCTATGTAATACATGCAGGACAATATAAAACTCGTCCTAATAGTGTGATTACACGATATGGTGACAGATTTGAATATGCTTCACCTGAAGAAACTCCCAGTTTGATGGCAGACTTAGTGGATTGGTATAACAAGGCAGAGCAAGAAGGTAAACTTACTCCTGTAGAGTTAGCTGCATTGTTTCATTATCGTTATATACGCATTCACCCTTTTGAGGATGGGAATGGACGTATTGCCCGACTAATGGTAAATTTTATTCTTACTCGCCACAATTATCCTATGATTGTTGTTCGCAGTCGTAAAAAGAGTGAATACTTGGAGGCATTACATCAGGCAGATCTTGAGGTTGGTCCCGTACCGAGTGATGGTGCTCATGCAGACGTTAAGAATATCCGTCCATTCTTGAAATACTTCAATGATTTGGTCGCTACGGAAGTTTACAATGATGTCTTGTTTGTGAGCGAGAAGAATGAGAATGTATGGTGGTACGATGGTGAACGAATAGCATTCCGCACACCAAACTATACGAAAATTCTCAATGCAATGAGAACCTATCCGACATTGACGCTTACGGATATGAAAGAGATAGCAGGTATCAGTATCGCGGCCATTCAGAAACTGCTTGACCAACTCATCCAAAAAAAGTATGTTGAGCGTGGTGAAAAAGATGGGAGTTGGAGAGTATTTGTGTCGCAGTGATAAGAATGAGTTTAAAACGAATTAAAGGTATGCAATTGATTTTCTCAGAACCAGTTGATTGGCGAGATTTACAGAATAAAGTCTGTCTTTTACTTTCACAGTCAGACTTTGAATCTGAAATAGAGAAAATAGTTTCCACTCCTCGAGGAGAAGTGGAAATAGATGTATTTGCCATGGACCCAAGAAGCATTGATAAAATCACATATGTGGTAGAGTGTAAGAATTGGTGTGTTCCAGTAAATCAATCAGTTATTCACGCGTTTACAACTGTTATGAGTGAAACTGGAAGTAATATAGGTTATATTGTATCAAAAGCTGGGTTTCAAAATGGGGCTGTAAGATACACTAACCATACTAACATTAAATTGTTTTCTTTTACTGAGTTACAAAATCACTACTATAAGAGTTGGATGATTAACTATTTTGCTCCTCAACTTGAAAATTATGTGGAGCGATGCAATTTATACGTTGAACCTTGTAACTGTGCTAGAGATATAGCCCTAGCTAATTTAAATGAAGCCAATAAAAATATTTACCGGTCATTAGTAGACAAATATGGAAGTTTTATAGTTACTTTAGAAATGATGGCCGTAAGTATCAATTATTTGATGAAAGTTAAATCCGATGCGGATTATACTTCCATAAATTGGGATAAGTTTTTCGAGGAGTGTGAGAAAATAGAACTTCATTTCAAGGGACTAGCATTATCAGAACTTCTCATACAGTTGAGAGATGTATTAAATTGCATTACAATTCAATTTGACAAATTGTTTAATGAGGATATTTTTGTATAAGGCACCATACATAATTTTGTGTAAATAGAGAATACGAGATTCGGTAAATTAATAACTTGGCAGTGTCCATTATTTTGTGTAAATGAAGAATACGAGATTCAGAAATGAGTTCCGTATTCTTTGTGTTGTAAGATATTCAACAGTAGAATGCTGAATACCTATGATAACCTGTAAGTTATCTCCATATTACTCAATAGGAATCTGAATTACCGACAGCCATTGTTCTGGGTCCTCCTGATTCCATGCTCCGTCAATGTAGGAAGTGCGGGGAAGGCCGGCAATCTTGTAGCCTTGCTCTTCTATGTAGGCAAATGCTTCGGTGAATGATTCGTGGAAGCGTTCATAAGGACCGACATGTTTCATGCAGAGTGCTTTGGTAACAGCATCAAGATGCTTGAATTGTATGATGGCATTGTCTGTGCCCATCTCTTCCACCTGTTCG
>JAFYSL010000017.1 GCA_017559355.1 Muribaculaceae bacterium | reverse complement strand
TCCACAGCTACCTTTTCAACTTATACGGAAAGTTGTCACCGCAAAGACAACGCCAAAGAGATTAAGGTGGTGATAGCGTAAGGGTTCCACCTCTTCCCATTCCGAACAGAGAAGTTAAACCTTACCGCGCCGATGGTACTGTGAAAGTGGGAGAGTAGGTCACCGCCCCCTATCCTGAAAGCCTCGATTCAATCTGAATCGGGGCTTTTTCATTTTATACTGGGTATACAAATTATAGTAGGTAGAATTACGATATTTCATCAGTGTAATTATGCGATAGTTTTTCTAAAGATAAAAGCATATATGTTATTTAATGTCAATATCTAGTTATAGATTAAAAATATAACTGGATAGAAAATAAAAATAGATAATTTAATGTGTATACACATTTATTTACTACCTTTGTGTTAAAGATTAGAATAAAGAATTAAATATTCGGTTCTAATTAAGGATTTAAGAAAAAAAATAAATAACATTAAATAAAAAATATTATGCTAACTCAATTTATCAATGCAAAGATTTTAACTCCAGAGGGCTGGATTGAAAAAGGTTCTGTGCTTGTAGAGGATAATAAGATTGTAGAAGTAACTAATTCAAATTATGCTGTAATTGGCGCTGAATTGGTTGATGCAAAAGGAATGTATTTGGTTCCTGGTGGCGTAGAAATTCACGTTCATGGTGGCGGCGGTCGCGACTTTATGGAAGGTACTGAAGAGGCATTTAAGGTTGCTGTTGATGCTCACTTAAAACATGGTACAACTTCAATATTCCCAACATTGTCATCTTCAACTGTTCCTATGATTGAAGCTGCAGCTGAGACATGTACTAAAATAATGAATGAAGACCCAAATACTCCAATCTTGGGTTTGCACCTTGAAGGTCATTATCTAAATTTGGCAATGGCTGGAGGTCAATTACCTGAAAATATCAAAGATCCTGATCCAGCAGAATATGAACCAATTATTAATAAATGGCCATGTATTAAGCGTTGGGATGCTGCTCCTGAATTACCTGGTGCAGTTGAGTTTGGTAAATTTATAACATCAAAAGGAGTTTTGGCATCAATCGCTCACACTCAAGCTGAGTATAAAGATGTAAAAGCTGGTTGGGATGCTGGATTTACTCACGCTACTCACTTCTATAATGCGATGACTGGTGTTCACAAATGTCGTGAGTTCAAGTATGAAGGTACAATCGAAAGTGTATACTTGCATGATGATATGACTGTGGAACTTGTTGCTGATGGTATTCACGTACCACCTGCAATGTTGAACATGGTATATAAAATTAAAGGTGTAGAACGCACTTGTGCGATTACTGATGCCTTGGCAGTGGCTGCAAGTGATAGTCAAACAGCATTTGACCCTCGCGTTATTATCGAAGATGGTGTATGTAAATTGTCTGACCGTTCGGCTTTGGCTGGTAGTATCGCAACTATGGACCGACTTATTCGCACAATGGTTCAACAAGCGAATATTCCATTGCGTGATGCATTGAGAATGATTTCAGAATCTCCTGCAAAGATTATGAATGTATATGATCGCAAGGGCTCATTGGAAAAAGGTAAAGATGCCGACATGATGATTCTTGATGAAGATTTGAATCTTCGTGGTGTGTGGTCAATGGGTAAACTTGTAGAAGGAACTTATACTTTGTAATAAATATCCCATAAAATAGAATAAGCGACTCGAGTTTGGGTCGCTTATTTTGTTATAAAGGGGATAGAGATTTATTTAATAGTAAATTCGCCGTTGTCGTTTATGAAAGGCGATGTCTGAGGGAAATCTTCATTTGAAAGTGTGCGAATCTCTTTAACTACAGCATTGGTTGAATCGGGAACTGGACCTTTGCCTTGTCGTTGCTTGAAGCTATGAATTTTTCCTTTTATGAAATTTCCTTTATCGTCTACTATTACTTCAAGCACTGGAGCATATCCCATAATCCCTTTTATATTCATGCAATAGGGTGTGCAGAAGTTGCCAAGACTATAGGCAATGGGGCGTCCATTGTAAATTTCCATTGCACGGCATAGGTGTGGACTGTGTCCAAAAACGATGTCGGCACTTGCATCAACACATGCTCTAGAGAATTTATATACGTCACCTCGACTTAGTCCATTGCTGAAATATTCACGTATCTTGGGTACATGGCGAGCGCTTGTGCCCTCGCAACCTCCATGGAATGATACAATGACTATATCGGCAATAGAGTCGGCTTCAGTTACAATTTTGGTTGCTTCAGCAATGTTATCGATGTGATTCCCATTAGGACTTGTGCCGAATGCACATAGTGCATATTTTATTCCTTCTTTTTCAATAATGGTGTATCCGCCGTCGGCTTTGAATCCTGAGTAGGGAATGTTTGCGTTTTTGAGTGCTTTGCGAGTGGACTCAATGCCAAGAGATGTTACATCGTTGGCATGGTTGTTGATGACCGCGAGGGCTGTGAATCCTGCATCTTTGAAAAGTTGCGTGTATCGTGTGGGAATCATAAACACATATTGAGAGAATGAGTTTACTGCCTTTTGTGTAGTAGGAGAGTCGTCAACGAGAGTGCCTTCAAGATTCCCTACTACGAAGTCTCCTTTTTGTAGTAGAGGCGTTATATTTTCAAAGAGAGTCTTTCCATCGTCGGGGGTGAGATATTTTTGAGGATGTTGTGTGCCTGGCATGATGTCGCCCATCATCATAATACTGAGATGTCGAGACTGAGGAGTTTCAACTGCAGCGGTGTCGAGACTGATAATTGAGTCGCTACTGTTATTTGAGCAAGTTGTAGAACCATTAGGAAAACTACAACTTAATAAAGTGAATGATAAAATAAATGTGAGCAATCGTATCATAAGCGGATATATTGGTGAGCAAAAGTATAAAATATTTCTCATAAATAAGTATCTTTGTGCTATGAAAAAAATCGCAATATTTGCTTCGGGAAATGGCTCTAATGCAGAAGCACTCGTGAAATACTTTGACGGTCGAGAAGATATCAAGGTAGAGATAGTGTTGTCAAATCGTAGTAATGCAGGTGTGCATGAAAAGATGGCAGCATTAGGAGTTGCTTCGGTAACATTTAATAAAGAACAGTGGGTCAATTCAAACGCTATTTTGACATTGCTCAAAGAGAAATTGATAGATTTGATTGTATTGGCTGGATTTCTTGCAATAATACAGCCTGCAATTATAAAAGAATACTTGGGACGAATAATTAACATACATCCATCGTTATTGCCACGTCATGGAGGACCGGGAATGTGGGGTATGCATGTGCACAAAGCAGTCATCGATGCTCAAGAAACTGAGAGTGGAATCACAATTCATTATGTAGATGAAGCAGTTGATGGTGGTGCTATTATATCACAACATAGTTGTGAAGTAATGGCAACGGATACGCCAGAGGATTTGGCAGAAAGAGTGCATGAACTTGAATATTATCACTATCCACGAGTTGTTGAATCAATATTATTGCAATCATAGTTGTTATGAGTTTACATCCACAGTTTATCGCCGAAATAAAGAGTTATAATGACTCTCGATTAGAAGGTTTGATAGAGGCTTTGGAATCAACAAGTCCCTCAGTATCGGTTCGAGCAAATCAATTGAAAGGTATTGAGGTTCCTAATGGTGTAAACCGAGTGAAATGGTGTGATGCAGGGTGGTATTTATTGCAACGCGAAGCATTTACCTTTGATCCCGCAATGCATCAAGGATTGTACTATGTGCAAGATGCATCGTCGATGGTGTTGTCGCATATAATAGGTGAGATTGTAAAAGATAAGAGCGCTCCAATAAAATACCTTGATGCGTGTGCTGCTCCTGGGGGAAAAACTACGGTGGCAATAGATGCGTTGCCTCAGAATTCGTTGGTTGTAGCCAATGAATATATGCCTGGACGTGCTGTAGTGTTGTCGGAGAATGTTACGAAATGGGGATGCTCATCGGTTGTAGTATCGAAAGGTGACACCGCAAAATATAGAAAGTTAAGAGGATTTTTTGATATAATAGCTGCCGATGTACCATGTTCGGGCGAGGGAATGTTTAGAAAAGATGCAGAGGCTGTATCGCAATGGTCTCCAGCATTGGTAGATGAATGTGTAACTCGTCAAAAGGAGATTGTAGAGAATCTTTGGAGTGCATTACGTCCCGGAGGATATATGATTTACAGCACTTGTACATTTAATCGCCATGAAGATGAAGAAATGGTTGATTATATTATTAACGAACTTGGTGCAGAGTCGGTTGAAATAAGTGTTCCTGAAGAGTGGAATATTCAGTCGGGTGTAAATACTCCTTATCATTGTTTTAGATTTATGCCTCATAAGGTTGATGGTGAGGGTTTGTTTGTCGCAGTGGTTAAGAAGAATGCATCGGATGAAGTAGATGTAAAAATAAAACCTGCAAAAAACAAAAAATCAAATAAGAATACTGCCAAACCTCAAAATTTCAATGCAATAAAGAATTGGGTTAATGGAGAGGTGTCGATGATAATAGAACAAGATGAAGTCGTAGCATTCCCCACGATGTGGGGCGAACAATTGTCGTTGTTAAAATCGCATCTTGATATTGTGAGTTGTGGCGTTTCGGTCGCGACAATAAAGGGGAAAGATTTTATTCCAACACAATCGTTGGCAATGTCGGAGTCGTTAAATCAGGAGGCTTTCCCTACTCATGAATTGGATTATAATATGGCAATATCATATCTGCGACGTGAGGCAATAGTGCTTGAAGATGCTCCACGTGGTTATGTGTTGTTAATGTATAAAAAACGTCCGTTGGGTTTTGTGAAAAATTTGGGCAACCGTGCCAATAATCTTTATCCACAAGAGTGGCGCATATTGTCGTCGCACATTCCTGAGGAGATTCCTCAAGTAATTAGTCAATAGATAGCGTTAAATTGTCGTAGGCAATTTTTACATTGTCGGGGAGATGTTTTTTAACCTCGGCATGTAGTCCCATGTCGTGGCTCAAATGAGTGAGGTAGGCGATACGAGGTTTTACACGTTCGATAACTTGTAGAGTTTGTTCTAACGACATGTGAGAGATATGCTCTTCAATGCGTAGCGAGTTTATGACAAGCGTGTCGATACCTTTGATTTTTTCAATAGTTTCATCGGGAATAACCTTTGCATCTGTTATATAGACGAGATTTCCTGCCTTGAAACCAAGAATTGGTAGTTTATAATGCATAATTGACAGTGGTTCGATGTCTATGCCATTGATGTTAACAGGTTTGTTGGCTTTTATGTCGATGAGTTGAAATGATGGAACTCCAGGGTAGGGATTTTCGTCAAAACAATATGCAATGCGATCACGAAGGCCATTAGCAACATCGGCTTGACAATATACATAGAAGTCAGATTCTTTGCAGTAAGGTCGTAGATCTTCAATGCCACCAATGTGGTCGAAATGAATATGGGTAATTAATAGTGCATCGAGATGAGGACTATTGTTATCGAGCATTTGTGTTCTAAAGTCGGGTCCACAGTCAATAAGTAGGTTTGTGCCATTGTGCGACAATATAGCTGAAGCTCTTAAACGAGAGTCACGGTAATCGGTAGATGTGCATACTTTGCATTTGCATCCAATTTGAGGGACTCCTGTAGATGTGCCTGTTCCGAGAAAGTGAAGTTTCATATTATTAGCGTTTGTAGTTTTTTAATATTCCATCTTCAAAAATGAGTTGTGCTCCATGGTTGTATTTCCATAACTCAATTACTCCAGCATTGCTTGGCATGCGGTCAATTGATAACGGTGTTCCCAATGATAAACGACACTCCTCTTTAGTCATGCCTTGCGACACGATATTGTGGGTGATGTTATGCCAATGAGCATCGGTAATCTTGGGGTATTTATCACGAGGATTTGTTAATGAAAATAATGTGTCAAAATTGCGAGTTGACTGCAGTTTGTTGCCAATGGTCATGTATACACTAGCAGAATGCCCTTCGCTTCCGGTATATGAAATTTTGATGGGGTAAAGGCTGTTGCCTGCCGTTACATCGTTAATTGTTACAGCAAGGAATTTAGGCTGAGAGATGTTGTTATTCATCTTGTCATAAGCAAGTGATGTGATAGTGTAAAATTCTTTACCTAAAAGTGATTGTCTCACATCATTAACCAATGAAAGTTGTATTGTGAATGGAATCTCAAAAGATTTGCTTAATGCTAATTCCTGTGGAGAGAGATTCGAGGTATAAACGAGAGTGTCGCAGTTGTTGTGAGAGAAGAGTATTTGTGTGGCAGTGGTGCCGTTGATATATGTATAGGTGGAATGTCCGATATACATTATAGTATCGCCAGAAAGCGAATTGTTATTGTTGAATATCAACGATATTTTGTCGTCGGTAACGACAAACTCTTTCCCATATTCCCATTGGTCAAACGGTTGGCGTTTGATATGAGAAAGTAGGAGCTGCTCTTGCGAAATAATTTGTTCGTTTTCTTTGTCTGAATCGTCAAATTTGATTTTTTTAGTGCTTTCTATGCCAGTAAAACAACTTTGGCATAAAATGCAGAGCACAAATAGCAATATGCTAATTCTAAAATTCATTGAATTAGTTAGAACTATTTCTTTTAATATCGTCTTCGCGTTCACGACGTAGGCGTTCACGACGCTTGAGCGAAAAGTGAAGTAGAATAATGACTAAAAGCGACACGGCGATAACGCCAAAGTAGTATAATGCAGAAAATTCACCCGAAACATAACCATCATACCCAATGTAGCTCATAATGCCTAGGTATGCGAGAAGTGCTAATGGGATAACTACTGCTTTATTTTTCATAATAAATCGTTTTGAGGAGAAACTATATAAGGAGATTGCGTGGGGGTAAATTTCCCAGCACAAAGATATGCGTAAATGCGAAGGCAAGCCCAAGCGTCGATAGAGGCATAAGCTTGTTGACTTGGCGTTAACACTTCCGCTTCCCAGTTAGATAGTCGTTGACTTTTAGAGATGCGTTCGTTGAAGATAATTGCATATATTTTTTGTAAACTACAATCGGCAATTGAGTATTGTTTTACAAATGACTGGAGGTCGATAAATCCTTGAGGAGTGAAATTCGCGACTTTGTGCAACACATTGAAGTCGTCTTTGAGAGAAAGACCAATTTTTGTAATGTTGGAGTTTTCGATAAACTGTTTTAGTTCGTCGAAGAATCCAAGTTTGTTAATTCTAAAAAGAAAGCAATGGTTGAGAGTCGAAATTTGAATCAGCGACACTTGATATCGTTTCCCTTTGCGAAAAGAAGGACGAGTTTCGGTGTCAAATCCTACAATTTTCTGATTGTTGAGAAAAAAGAGTGCGCTTTTGGCCGCTTCTTCATTGTCAATTATCGAAATATGCCCAGCAAAAGCGACGGTGGGCATCTCAGACAATTGTTCTTTAGAGATTGATATGTTTAGATTTTTTGTTCCAGTCATTTCAGTAGTTTACAACGTTGTTGTAAATCGGGTGCAAAGTTAGGAATAATGATTGAAAAGACCACGCATCAAGATAATAAATTGGCAATAATTTGCTATTTTTTGCTACAAAAATCATTTATTTTAATGGTTTCGTTATCATTGCCTAATTTTAATACCCCCTCATCAAGGAGGGTGCGTATCATTTCGATGGTTTCCTCTTGACGAGCATTTGCAGTAGAAACAAAGTAAGACATTTTATGTCCTCCTGGTTGAGATGCCATATATATGACAGATTCACGGAGGTTGTTGAGATTCACGGAGGTTGAAGATGGTTTGTTTTGACGGCAATAGTCGCATTTGCCACAAGGACTTGTGGCTTTCTCTCCGAAATATTCAAGCATGATATTTACACGACAACGATTGGGCGAAAAAGCAAATTGCTTCATGTAATCGATGCGAGTGGCCAACTTGTTGCGCTGTTCCTCATAGATTGCTGTGGGGAGTAGAATATGTTTTGGCAATTCGCGAGAAGATGTGTATAAGATATATGGAGTAGACTTGCGAGGGACATAATGCAATACATGCATTCGCGAGAGAGTTAGCAATGCTGTATAAACCTCTTGCTCGGTGCACTTCAATCGACTTGCAAGAAGAGACTCGTTGATATACACATAGTCGGCAAATAGTCCAGTGTAGGAACGCAGTAACAATTGGAATATCTTGTCAACTTCGGGAGAGAGATTGAGTGAATATAATTCGTCTTTATGAAGAAGAATCATCACGCGTGAAGAAGTATTGATTTCTTCGGTAAATTCGATGTATTGTGCTTGGGTGAGTAATGTGAGTGCGCTGTGAGTAGCAACAGGTTGAATGTCAAAGCGCTTACAAAAGAGATTGAAATTAAATTCAAATAGTTGGTTATAACCCTCTCCAACGGGCACTTCGAGGAAATTGCCCAATAGCTCATATACTTTTTTAATAAAGTCTCTTTCGGGGAACTTTTCGCTTAATCTACGGCTAAGAGTTGATTTATCATATTTGGCGCATAGCAAAACGGCAAAGGATGGTTTGCCATCGCGCCCAGCACGTCCAGCTTCTTGGTAGTATTCTTCAAGTGATGATGGAAGGTCGTAGTGGATTACAGTGCGTACATTCGGTTTGTCAATTCCCATGCCAAATGCATTTGTCGCAACCATTACTCGGCAAGTGTCATGTTTCCATTTATTTTGCTTTTCGTTTTTGTCCTCAGGAGCAAGCCCTGCATGGTAAAAGTCGGCAGATATGCTTTCCTTACAGAGGAATTCGGCAATTTCGCGAGTGCGACGGCGAGACCTTACATATACGATGCTACTGCCAGTGGTAGATTTGAGGATTTTTATGAGTTGCCCCTCTTTGTGCTCTCCGTATCGCACAATGTATGAGAGGTTGTCACGTGAGAAACTGCGAGAAAAGACGTTGCGTTGACGAAACTCTAACTGAGTCATGATGTCCTCTACAACATCGGGAGTGGCCGATGCGGTCAATGCGAGTACTGGTGCCGAAGGGAATAACTTGCGAACAGTTTTTATGTTAAGATAAGAAGGGCGAAAGTCATATCCCCATTGCGAAATACAGTGAGCTTCATCTACAACAATGAGTTGCACATCCATTAATCGCAACGCATCAATCATTTTCTTTGATTGAAGTTTTTCGGGAGAAAGATATAGTAGTTTGGCTTTCCCTAATCTACATTTGTCGATAGCCAAACGATGTTCAGATGTTGTCAATCCCGAATGAAGGTATTGAGCAGAGATGCCATATTCTCTTAGGTTGTCGACCTGGTCTTTCATGAGAGAAATGAGTGGGGTAATCACGATTGTTAGTCCATTAAGGGCTATGGCTGGCACTTGGAAGGTGATAGATTTTCCTCCACCCGTGGGTAATAATCCAAGCGTGTCGTTCCCATCAAGAACCGAGTTGATAATCTCTTCTTGACAGGGACGAAACGAGTTGTATCCCCAGTGCTTACCGAGAATTTCGTGAATGTAACTCATTTAAGGCACTATGCTTTATTGTTTTGACACGCGAATTTCTTTGACGAAAAGTTGTAGAGTTGAAGTGGCGTTGTGGTGCTTATTCTCCTCGATAGTATAGCAAATATCAAATGGACTACCACTATGAATGTGCTCAAAGTGTTTAGCCATGTTGAACGCAATACCATTTATTACTTTTCCCGAAGTGTTATCGACCAATTCTAGTTTAATGTGCTCAAGTTGTTTGCCCACAAGTTTGCTTGTGCCGTAATCGTATACACCTTTGGTGCAGAATACTGGTTTGCTGTTCCATGGACCAAAAGGATTGAATTTCTTTAGTGTAGAAACAAACTCGGGGGTGATATCGGCAAATGAGAGGTATGTGTCGATATCGAGTTGAGGCCTCAACTGGTTGGGTTGAATGTTGTTGGCAACATATTCCTCAAATCGTTTAGCAAATTCGGGTATATTCTCCTCTTTGAGAGAAAGCCCTACTGCATATGTGTGTCCACCGAAGTTTTCAAGCAAATCGCGCACTGAGTCAATCGCACGATATACATCAAATCCTTGAACTGAGCGAGATGAACCAGTTGCAAGGCCATTAGTGAGGGTGAGTACTACTGCAGGTTTGTAGTATAGCTCAGTGAGTCGTGATGCAACAATGCCGATAATACCTTTGTGCCAATCTTTGTTGTAGATGACGATTGATTTTTTATCAGAGTTCATTTCTCCACGAGCCTCGAGTATTGCATTTGCTTCCTCCGTAATTTGCTTGTCGAGTTCTTTGCGGTCTTTATTGTATTGGTCGATAGCCTCTGCTTTTTCGTAGGCATCGTTGATGTCGCGAGCAACAAGTAGATCAACAGCTTCGCTACCACATTGCATACGTCCTGATGCATTGATGCGAGGGCCAATCTTGAAGATAACATCGCTAATAGAGATTTCGCGATTGTGAAGTTGGCATATCTTCATGATTGCACGCAACCCCATGTTAGGATTGCTATTGAGTCGCTTTAATCCGTGATAGGTCATGATGCGATTTTCATCAACCATTGGAACAATATCGGCCGCAATACTTACGGCAACAAGGTCGAGCAATGCCTCAAGTTCGGTGAATGAAAGTCCATTGCTTATGGCAAAGGCTTGCATAAACTTATATCCTACGCCACAACCCGATAGGTGAGGGCATGGATAGGTGCTATTTTCGAGTTTAGGATTAAGGATAGCAACCGCATCGGGTAGTTCCTCATCGGGAACATGGTGGTCGCAAATGATGAAGTCAATGCCTTTTTCTTTGGCATACTTAACCTCTTCAATAGCCTTAATGCCACAGTCAAGAATAATAACTAACTTGACGCCAAGTTCGGCAGCTTGATCTATGCTACGCATAGAAATCCCATAACCGTCGTCGTAACGTGTGGGAATGTAATAATCAATGTTGGAGTAGAAATTAAGGAGGTATTTATAGACCAATGCAACCGATGTTGTGCCATCGACGTCGTAGTCGCCATACACCATAATTTTCTCCTTTAACCCCATGGCTTGATTTAGCCTATTTACAGCTTTATCCATATCGGGCATAAGGAACGGGTCGTGCAAATCTTTGAGAGAGGGGTGGAAGAATTTCTCTGCTTCCTCAATCGAAGTTATGCCTCGCTGTACCAAAAGCTCGCTAATAGGAGGACAGTTGGCAAATTCCTTCGCCAAGTCGATCTCTAATTTTTGTTCTTCTGTAGTAAGGGGTAAATAATTCCATTTACTAGTCATTTATGTTGTTTTTTTATTTTTATCATGTCTCAAGGGCACAGTTATAAACATTGCTGTAGGCAACATTTGGTGCCAAGTAAAAGTAGTGATGGGGGAGCAAATGTATTGCGTCCATCGATGTATATATAATTGAGGCATATATATTTTGGGTATATCTTACGCGGTTTTATGGTATAGATATTTTATCGAAATATACATGTGTGCCTCTTTGAAATCGGTATAATTACGCAAATATAGTCAAAATTATTCAAAATAAAGGAATATTTGAGGGTTAATTATGGTTATAAAGTGAAATAATTTCAAGACTGATTTTTGAGCCGTTTTTTTGATAGATGCTTATAGGTGTAAAAATAACGCTAAAAAGGCAAATCCTGGGATGGAATTTGCCTTTTTGTGAGTATATAAACTTGTATGCTTTGTGTTCTTTTAGTCGTTTTTGATGTGAACGTCCATTTGAGGGAATGGGAATGAAAGTCCGTGTTTGGGTAGTTCGTTATAGAATGTTTCGGTAATGTCTCCTTTGAGTCCCCAATAGTTGCTACTTTCGGTCCAAGCGCGAACTGTTAATATGATGCTACTATCAGCAAGTGAACTGAGGATTACGACAGGGGAACGATCGGTCTTTGTCTCAGCTTTAGCTGGTGTTAGAGAATCATGTTTAATGCCTCGTAAATCCATATCGTCTTCGATGTATTGTTTAACTACACGTTTGTCGTTGTTGAGAATTTCAAGGATTGCTTTGCGAGCGACCTCTACATCATTGCCATATGCTAAACATACTTCCCAGTCCACACGACGATATGTTTCTCGAGAGTAATTGTTGATACTGCCTGTTGATAGTCCTCCATTGGGAATGATGATTGATTTGTTGTCGGGGGTGTTGATGATTGTGTGGAAAATTTGGATTTCGGTAACTGTTCCTGCATAACCTTGTGCTTCGATGTAATCTCCCACTTTGTAAGGCTTGAGGAATAGAATTAACACTCCTCCAGCAAAATTTTGAAGTGTGCCACTGAGAGCCATGCCGATGGCAACACCGGCCGAAGCAAAAAGTGCTAAGAATGAAGATGTCTCAATCCCTAAAATTCCTATTACGATGATTACAAGTACGAAATACAGCACAATTTTTACAAAACTGAGAATGAAGGTTGTAAGAGATTGGTCAATTTCTCGGCGCAATAAAATAGTTTGGGTGATTTTATACGCTTTTTTGATGAGGAATTTGCCAATGTAGAACACGGCAATTGCAATGACAATGCTTAGAGCAAGGTCGGTTACATCAGTAATGATTTTTTTTAGAAAACTGTCGATCGAACTTGCTGATAATGTTTCTAAATTGGGGATAATAGACGATGTTGTCGAGTCGGATGGTTCAATTGTAAGAAGTGTCATATTTTTATGAATTGAAGTTAATTCTCGGAATTACAAAGGATTGAAGCTACATCGTTCCACCATTGAAGCTGATTGTAGCCCTTTGTAGTATAGTTATTTGCGTTGTTGAATATGAATGTGGATAATCCACTATGGTGTGTGAGTTTGAGAAGACTCCACATATATGGTGTGGACGCTTTGTATATAACCACATTATCGATGGCGTTTTTCCATGCCTCAAATAGTTGAGGGAAATTGATTGATAAAGCCTCAATGTATTGCCCAAAATCAAAATAATAGCAATTAGAATCAAGTGTGAATTTTTGAGGGTTGAAATCTGCTGGTAATGAGGTGTGTAAGGCGTATATATCTGCCGTTGCCGATGCTAATTCGGGAATGTGTTGAGTGTCAATTAATGACATCGTGCAAGAGCGAATTGATCCATTTTTTGAATTATAATAATCAAAAGTTGTAGCACAAACTCCTATCAGATTTGGGGTGCTTTCAAATAAAAGAGGGAGGTTGTAGTCGTAAGGCATTCCATCGGCAGGGACTTCAGCCGCTGATGCGATAATATATGGGGTGGCATTGCGAAGTTCGTACATAACTTCGATTGTGCTCATATAACAACAATCGAAGTAGATAAAGCTAAAATCTTCATCATTAACTACATGTGCAAGGGTTGTGATATTCATGTGTTTTCCTTGATCATCGCCAAAAGCAAGTGGATTTTTGCTTTTTTGTGTTAGAGTAGAGATGTCATTAGGAATACCTGTTTGTAACCAACCATTGCCATGGCTCCAAAGTATTAGTCCATAGTCGTTGGCGGGAGCAATAGCTTTGGTGTCGTTTATAACTTGTTGCATACGAGATGCTTCGACCGAGAGTGTTGAACTATCGTATTCTTTGAGTTTTATGGCGTTTCCATTGCTAATTTCGAAAAGAGTAGGTGGGTAGTCAATGTTAGAGTGGTAAACAATTAGTCTTCCTCCATTAAAAGAATTGTTCCGTGATGCCTTTACCATTTCAGCAAGGTCGCTCGAATCATAACCTCCAATGCCCAATGTGTTGTTTGCTACAATATACACTAAAATAGTGCGAGGGACGTCTGTTACTGGTGGATTTGGTTCGTCTTTGCATGAATATGTTGCCACTGTTAAGCAAATGGCGATGGGTATTAGTATAATTTTATTGATAAAACTCATGATTTTTTGATGATTGTGCAAAATTACTAAAAAATAGGTTACCTGGACAAAAAGTAGGATGAAAATACACTAAAAAACTCTTAGTAGACAAAAAGTATGATAAATACCCCATTGAAAGCTTTCAATGGGGTATTTATGCCTAATATTTTCTTTTAATATATTCATCCAATAGT
>JAFYSL010000016.1 GCA_017559355.1 Muribaculaceae bacterium | reverse complement strand
CTTCGAACGCACCTGAACCAATCTCGGTAACGGAATTGGGGATAGTTACCGATGTCAAGCGATAGCAACCTTCGAACGCACCTGAACCAATCTCGGTAACGGAATTGGGGATAGTTACCTCGGTCAAGCGATAGCAACCTTCGAACGCACCTGAACCAATCTCGGTAACGGAATTGGGGATAGTTACCGATGTCAAGCGATAGCAACCTTCGAACGCACCTGAACCAATCTCGGTAACGGAATTGGGGATAGTTACCGATGTCAAGCCGGTGCAATCACAGAACGCATAGCCGCCAATCTTGGTAACGGAATAAGTAGTGCCACTATAAGTTACAGATGAGGGTATTGTAACAGAACCTGTGTATTCTTTGGAATAATCATATTGAGAACTACCTTTATAAGTAACAGCAACAGTTTTAGCTGATTTATCAAGGTAATTGTATTTGTAATAAATGCCATCGACTTCAAAGTCGTGAGCGAGTGCAGTTGTGCTGAGCAATAGTCCCACTATCGCCATTAACATTTTCTTTAGATTATATTTCATAGGGATAATTATTTTTAAGTTATTTATATACCACTGCAAATATAATTAAAAAATGATAAAATATAGCGTTGAAAGTCAAAAATCAAGCACCAGCACAAAACTCTCCTTTTTCTGCCAAATCTTCAAGAACAGAAAACAGAATACAACAGAATGACAAATTTTTATTTTCTGATTTTTCATCGCGTTAGCTTTATGTTTTTCTGTCATTCTACCTAATTTCCAAAAACATAATGACAATAAGTTTTCATAATGACAGAATTTTTAATTTTTCATTGTGAATTATAATTTTTATGTTTCATTCTGTCTATATCATCATACACGGCACGCCATGTCCCTACATTTTTTCACGTTTTTAATCGCTATTTGTGGGTTGATTTTGAATTGTTTTTCGTATCTTTGCCAATATATTTCGTAATTTAGAAAAGTTATATACAATTATGAACATTCTTGAATTAAGCGAACAAGAAATCGTGCGTCGTGGAAGTCTCGACGAAATGCGTAAAATGGGTATTGATCCATACCCCGCAGCAGAGTTTAAAGTTACCGGTTACACCGATGAAATAAAAGAAAATTTCAAAGATGACGAACCCCATCGCGAGGTGAGCATTGCTGGTCGTATCATGAGCCGTCGCATCATGGGTAAGGCTTCATTTATTGAAATCCAAGACTCATGTGGTCGTATCCAAGTATACATCAGCCGCGATGACCTTTGTCCAGATGAAAACAAGGACCAATACAATGTTGTGTTCAAAAAACTTCTTGATATTGGTGACTTTGTGGGTATTGACGGATATGTATTCCGCACTCAAATGGGCGAAATCACTGTTCACGCTCAAAAAATGACTGTATTGAGCAAGTCATTGCGTCCACTTCCTATCGTTAAGATGAAAGATGGCGTAGCTTACGACTCTTTTGATGATCCCGAATTGCGCTACCGTCGTCGCTATGTTGACTTGGTAGTAAACGAAGGTGTAAAAGATATCTTTATCAAACGCAACAAGGTTTACACCTCAATGCGTAACTACTTCAACGAACATGGCTACATGGAAGTTGAAACCCCTATCCTCCAATCAATCCCTGGTGGTGCATCGGCTCGTCCATTTATCACTCACCACAATGCGCTCGATATTCCTTTGTATCTCCGTATTGCTGATGAGTTATATCTCAAACGCCTCATTGTAGGTGGTTTTGAAGGTGTTTACGAGTTCTCTAAGAACTTCCGTAACGAGGGTATGGACCGCACTCACAACCCAGAGTTTACTTGTATGGAAATCTACGTTTCTTACAAGGACTACAACTGGATGATGGATTTCACTGAAAAGATGATTGAACGCATCGCTCTTGAAGTTAATGGCACTACACAAGTGAAAGTAGGCGACAACATTATCGACTTCAAAGCTCCATATAAACGTGTAACAATGATTGATGCTATCAAAGAATTTACTGGCATCGACATTTCGGGCATGGACGAAGCTCAACTTCGTGATGTGTGCAAACAACTCGGCATCGAAGCTGATGAAACAATGGGTAAAGGTAAACTCATCGACGAAATCTTTGGCGAAAAATGCGAAGGCAACTACATTCAACCTACATTCATCATCGACTATCCTATCGAGATGTCGCCATTGACAAAACGTCACCGCAACAACCCTGAATTAACTGAACGTTTCGAATTGATGGTAAATGGTAAGGAGCTTGCTAACGCATATTCTGAACTTAACGATCCAATCGACCAATATGAACGCTTCGTAGAACAAATGCGTCTCGCTGAAAAAGGTGACGACGAAGCGATGATTATCGATAAAGACTTTATTCGCGCTCTTGAATATGGTATGCCTCCTACATCGGGTATGGGTATCGGTATGGACCGTCTTGTTATGCTCATGACTGGTCAAACTACTATTCAAGAGGTATTGTTATTCCCACAAATGCGTCCTGAAAAGACTCAACGTCGCGACAAAGAGGAAGCATACACTGCAATTGGCGTACTTGCTGAATGGGTTGCTCCAATGCAAAAGGCTGGTGTGCTCACTGTTGACGCTCTTGCTGAAGCTGGTGCTGGCAAACTCCACCAAGACCTTTGTGGAATTAACAAAAAGTATAAACTTGAATTGAAAAATCCTACAATCGACGAGGTTACAGCGTGGATTGCTAGCGCAAAGAAATAATCTCTTTGCGAGTTTTCACTCAAAAGTTTATACCTTGATATTTACCAAAAAATACGCTAATGAATTTCCCTGGAAAAATAGCAGTGATGGGTGGCGGTAGCTGGGCTACCGCTCTCGCCAAGCTGTTGCTTGAAAACTGCGAGATGATTACATGGTATATGCGTCGCGATGACCGTATTGAAGATTTCATACGCCTACGACACAATCCAGCCTATCTCACCGATGTGCACTTTGATGTGCAACGCATCGAATTTTCAAGCGATATCAATAAGGTGTGCTCTGAATGCGACACCTTGCTTATGGTAATGCCATCACCCTACTTTAAGGACCATCTCGCAAAACTATCGGTTGACATTAGCAACAAATATATTGTATCGGCGGTGAAAGGTATCGTTCCCGATGAGAATGTATTGATTACCGACTATATGATTGAGAAATATGGAGTGCATCGCGACCACATGTTGGTTGTAGGCGGTCCATGTCACGCCGAAGAGGTAGCACTCTCGCGTCCATCTTACCTCACTGTGGGTGGTCACGACTTGCCTCATGCCGAAAAATTTGCTGCGTGCCTCGCTGGTCGCAACACTCACACTATCACCTCCGACGACGTTGATGGCATTGAGTATGCAACTGTGCTCAAGAATGTTTATTCTATTGCCGCAGGTATTGTTCACGGCATGAAAATGGGGGATAACTTCTCGGCTATGCTCGTGGCAAACGCTATTCGTGAAATGGAACGTTTCCTCGAAACTGCAGCTCCTCGTCAACGACAAATTTGCGACTCGGTTTACCTTGGCGACCTTCTCGTTACATCTTATTCACGATTCTCGCGCAATCACAATTTCGGTTCGCTCATCGGCAAAGGTTACTCAGTAAAAGTTGCAAAAATGGAGATGGAACAGATTGCCGAAGGTTACTACGGCACTAATTGCATCTACGAAATCAACAAAAAATACAATGTCGACACCCCTATTCTTAATGGCATGTATGATATTCTTTATCGTAATGTGAAAGCCGAAAAAGCCATTCGACAAATAGCTGAAACATTTGTATAAAAACTATTGTTTAACAAATAGAGATTATTCTTATATATCTACAATGATGAAAACTATAAAAATAAACACTAAAGATGTGCTCGGCACTGTGTCGGAAGCACAAATCGAAGCCCTCGACGCTGCTGCTGCCGATGGTCTTGAAAAACTTCATAACGCATCGGGCGAAGGTAACGACTTCCTCGGTTGGCTCGACCTCCCCTCTCGCACATCGGCTGAATTGCTCGACGATATCAACGCTACTGCTCAAGCACTTCGCAACGACTGCGAGGCTGTTGTAGCAATCGGTATCGGTGGTAGCTACCTCGGTGCAAAAGCTGTAATCGAAGCTCTCAGCAACTCTTTTGCTGCTTATCGTGGTGGCAATGGTCCTGCTGTTCTCTTTGCTGGTCAAAACATCGGCGAAGACTATCTTTATGAACTCCAAGATTACTTGAAAGATAAAAAATTCGGTATCATCGTAATCTCTAAATCGGGAACAACTACCGAGCCCGCTATCGCATTCCGCCTACTCAAAGCTCAACTCGAAGCTCAAATGGGCAAAGCTGAAGCAGCTCGTCGCATCGTGGCAATCACCGACGCAAAACGTGGTGCTCTTCGCCAACTCGCTACCGAAGAAGGTTACAAAACTTATGTTATCGACGACAATGTAGGTGGTCGTTTCTCTGTTCTCAGCCCTGTAGGTTTGTTGCCTATCGCAGTTGCTGGTTTTGACATCAAAGCCCTCATGCAAGGTGCTATCGAGATGGAAAATGCGACAAAAGAACACTCTGCCGACAATATCACTGAAGTTTACGCTAAAACTCGTAATGCCCTCTACAATGCAGGCAAAAAAATCGAGATTCTCGTAAACTACAACCCAAAACTCCACTACTTCGGCGAATGGTGGAAACAACTCTATGGCGAAAGCGAAGGTAAAGACCTCAAAGGTATCTTCCCTGCTGCCGTTGACAACTCTACCGACCTCCACTCAATGGGTCAATGGATTCAAGATGGCGAACGCACTATCTTCGAAACTGTTCTTTCGGTTGAAGAGCAAGCTCACTCAGTGATTATCCCAAGCGACGATGCCAACCTCGATGGGTTGAACTACATCGCTGGCAAACACGTTGACGAAGTGAACAAAATGGCAGAACTTGGAACTCGCATCGCTCACATCGACGGTGGCGTGCCCAACCTCCAAATCACTATCCCTGCACTCAAAGAAGAGTACCTCGGTCAATTGATCTATTTCTTCGAAAAAGCATGTGGTATTAGCGGTTATATCCTTGGCGTTAACCCATTCAACCAACCAGGTGTTGAGGACTACAAACGCAACATGTTTGCCCTCCTCGAAAAACCAGGTTACGAAGAAGCAACTGCCGCGATCAAATCACGCATTTAATAAAAGTTTCTCATAAGTAAATAGAGGTGAACCTAATGGTAGGTTCACCTCTATTTTTATCGAGTTTTCTATAACTTTATTTTCTACCGAAGTCGGCGGGGATTTCGCCCCATTTGTCGGTATCCCATTTGAGTATCACATTTTTCACGGGATAGTGAGTTATGAGCCAATGGTCGGCACGCGCAAGCAGTTCAAATATGCGAGCATTATTTGGTGTGCGAGCAAGGGTTGAACGGTGTCCACCCTTTTTTATCCATGAGATAGCTGTGCGTGAGTCGCTATAAATAGGCGTAGTGGTATCGCCTTTCTTATCGAGCATGGCGAGTGCGTGAATGAGAGCGAGATATTCGCCGACATTGTTAGTGCCATCTTCAAGAGGACCTACGTGGAATAGTTGCTCGCCAGTGCGCACATTTACACCTTGATACTCCATTGGTCCAGGATTTTTAGCGCATGCACCATCAACAGCAATGCTATCGAGAATAATTTCGGGAAATGCTTCGTAATTTACTACAGCACTTTTATGAGAGGCAATGGTGCGGAGCATATCAATATGTTCGGCATCGTTACCACGGAAGGCAAGAGTAGCAGCCGTCTGATCGTCGTAGGCTTTATAGCGAGCGCCTGGCACATTCTTCACTTGCGCCTCACACTCTTCCCAGGTGTCGTATATACCGGGGTTGTGCCCTACCCACACTACATAAAATTTTCTACGAGGCATATTGTTGCGTTTTTACTTTTTAGATTCGATAGATAGTTGCTCAATAAATTGTCGAGCAGTGTTTTCGATTTCGGCTCTGTTTTCAAGTAGTTCCGATGAAAACTCTATTTGCGCCTTTTTATAATGCTCCATACGAGCATTGAGTGCTGTTATTATAAATTGCAACAACTCTTCATCATTTTTATCGGCAATAAGAGGGCGCTTGTTTCGTCCACGCATGAGACGCGAATGCAATCGAGGAATGGGAGTGTTGAGAAACACGGTAGTGCCACGTGAATTCATGTATTCCATGTTGTCAAAAAAACATGGAGTACCACCACCACAAGCCACGAGTACATCTTCAAAGTCGGCTACCTCTTGGAGCATACGACGCTCCACATCGCGAAAACCCGCTTCACCTCTCTGAGCAAAAATTTCTTTTACAGAGAGATGAAAACGGCGTTCGATATAATTATCAAGGTCGATAAATGGCATTCCTGTCAACTCCGAGACAGCACGTCCCATTGTTGACTTGCCACAACCCATGTATCCGATAAGAAAGATTGGGCGCACCTAATTATTTCTTTTCTTTTAAGATGTCGCGAATTTCTGTGAGAAGCACCTCTTCTTTAGATGGTGCAGGGGGAGCAGCAGGAGCTTCCTCTTTTTTCTTTTTAAGTTTCATAAGAACTTTCACCATGCAGAAAATACAGAATGCTACGATGACGAAATCAAATACGTTTTGAATGAACTGACCATAGTTGAGATAAACGGCAGGAGTAACAACTGTTTCACCGTCCATGACTGCAGCTGTTAGTTCATATTTGAGGTCGGTAAACGAAACGTTGCCCGTGATTTTACCCATAACAGGCATAATAACATCGCCTACCAATGATGTAACGATTTTACCAAATGCACCACCGATGATAACACCGACAGCCATGTCAACAACATTGCCTTTAACAGCAAATTCCTTAAATTCATTTATGAACTTTTTCATAATGTCTATTTTATCGTTTTTATGATTAATTTTTTACAAAAATAGGAAAAAATTTCCTTTGTAGTGGTATAATGCGCTGAATTTAGAAAAATTGACCTATTTATTTTAATATCTTTGCCTTTGACTGTATGTTAATTGAAAAAAAAATAGTAATTTTGCACTGCTGAAAATATTTTTTAAGCAGAACACAAGATTATAAACCCAATATTTATTTAATTACAATTATGACTAAAGTAGGTATTAATGGTTTTGGCCGTATCGGACGTTTCGTTTTCCGTGCTGCTCAAAACAGAAATGACATCGAAATCGTAGGTATCAACGACCTTTGCCCAGTTGACTATTTGGCTTACATGCTTAAATATGACACTATGCACGGTCAATTCCAAGGCACTATCGACTATGACTTGGAAAAAAGCCTTTTGATCGTTAACGGTAAAAACATCCGTGTAACTGCAGAACGTAACCCAGCTGACTTGAAATGGAACGAAGTTGAAGCTGAATATGTAGTTGAATCAACAGGTCTCTTCCTTTCAAAAGACAAAGCTCAAGGTCACATCGACGCTGGTGCTAAATATGTAGTTATGTCAGCTCCTTCAAAAGACGACACTCCTATGTTCGTTTGCGGTGTTAACTTCGACAAATACGAAAAAGGTACTCAATTCGTTTCTAACGCTTCTTGTACTACTAATTGTTTGGCTCCTATCGCTAAAGTATTGAACGACAAATGGGGTATCACTGACGGTCTTATGACTACAGTTCACTCTACTACTGCTACTCAAAAAACTGTTGACGGTCCTTCTTTGAAAGACTGGCGTGGTGGTCGTGCTGCTGCTGGCAACATCATCCCTTCTTCAACTGGTGCTGCTAAAGCTGTAGGTAAAGTAATTCCTGAACTTAACGGCAAATTGACTGGTATGGCTATGCGTGTTCCTACTCTCGACGTATCAGTAGTTGACCTTACTGTAAACCTTGCAAAACCTGCAACTTACGCTGAAATCTGTGCTGCAATGAAAGAAGCTTCAGAAGGTGAACTCGCAGGCGTACTTGGTTACACTGAAGATGCTGTTGTTTCTGCTGACTTCCTCGGTGATGTTCGCACTTCAATCTTCGACGCTAAAGCTGGTATCGCTTTGACTGACACTTTCGTGAAAGTTGTTTCTTGGTATGACAATGAAATCGGTTACTCTAACAAAGT
>JAFYSL010000015.1 GCA_017559355.1 Muribaculaceae bacterium | reverse complement strand
GGTGCCATTTCGCTCTGTTCCAAATGAATTCTTTGTTTTATAATATTTTACTCCATCTTGATCATATGCAATGCCTGTGATATGTTCCAAGTGATCGTCAACAGTTTGGAATGTTTCAAAATACACTTGACGACTTTCTTGTGTCACAGGGATTTCCTTTGCTTTTGCACTCAACTGTTTTTGATTGCGAATATCTTCCCCTGTATTTACAGCCACATAATGTTGAAATGCATATCCTGGCTCACTTAAATCTCCATCCCATGCCACTGTATAACCATTATTAATTGCATGGTCTATTATCTCCATAAACTCATCAAGTGGCACATTATACATCTTTTCATAATCCCAATTATCAGGAATTTCAACCATCACCTTTTCATAAAATGGATGATGGGTAAAACTTGTTATTTCTACATAATCATCAGGGTTCAATCCCAAACTTTTTCGGAAACTTTCAGCCGTATATTCTTTCCCTTGATAAACAAACTTTTCAGGAACCTTACCCAAATAAGCATCAAGCACACCTTCTACAATCTCTACTGGTAGAGGTTTCTTCATATCTATGGCTGTGGCATTTATCCCTTTTACCCATTGATTTAACTCATCGTGATTGTGCTTTTCTGAGTTATACGCAATACCATGATATGCCTCTTCGGGCATTAGACCTACATTTTTCATTACCCATGTATACATATGCCCAATACTTCCAGGAGTAACATTGCCTCGTCCTCGACGTAACACATTATCTTTTATTCGACGGATATAGTTATGTCGCACGACAAACATCTCAGACAAATCATGCTCACCCTTGCCTGCTCGTATCAACTCCGACTCCATAAATGAAGTCATTGCAAAACACCAACAAGTACCTGTTTTTGCTTGATCTTTAACAGGAGTTACTGCATGTTCTTTGGCTATCGTAAACTCATAAACATATGGTTGTTGTATCTCCGTTGAGTCTGTTTTTGATTGAGCAAATGCGGCTGTTGTCATCAATATCGCTGCTATAGTCCACTTCTTCATATCTTAATTTGTTTTTATACAATGTTATTCAGAATATCTTTTGATTAAAAAATATTTACATTCACAAAATTAACAATTTACGCATAAATCTCAAAATCTCCTTTCCTATAATTTCTATTTGGGTCCTTTTTCATTTTACTCTTTTCTCTTTCCTTTTTAATTACTACCTTTGCAGTAATTATGAGCAAACCTCGAAAAATAGAATTATTGGCGCCAGCGCGCGATGCAAATACTGCTATTGAAGCCATCAAGCATGGTGCCGATGCTGTGTATATGGGTGCATCAAGCCATGGAGCACGTGCTGCTGCTGGAAATTCTCTTGAAGATATTGCCAAGGTTATTGAATATGCTCATCAGTTCAACGCAAAGGTTTATATCACAGTAAACACCATCATATACAACCATGAACTAGAAACCGTTGAACAACTAATCCATAAATTATATCATATCGGAGTTGATGCTTTAATTGTACAAGATATGGGAGTATTGCGTATGAACCTCCCTCCTATTGCGTTACATGCCAGCACACAATGTGATACTCGTTCAGCCGAAAAAGCAAAATTCCTTGAACAAGTAGGATTCTCTCAAATTGTTCTTGCTCGTGAACTCTCTTTTGAAGAAATCGCTGATATACACAGTAAAGTCGATGTGCCTCTTGAGGCATTTGTTCATGGGGCTTTATGCGTAAGTTATAGTGGCGACTGCCAAGCGAGTTGGGTTGCAACAGGACGAAGCGCCAACCGTGGAGAATGTTCACAAATGTGTCGTCTTCCATATAATCTCGTTGATATCAATGGCGAGATATATGAATATCAAAAATATCTATTATCTCTTCGCGACCTCAATCGTAGCTCCGACATCGAAGCGATGTTAGACGCTGGAGTTTCTTCATTCAAAATTGAAGGGCGATTAAAAGATGTGGGATATGTCAAAAACACCGTGGCAGCATATCGCCAAGCAATTGACAAAATTATTGAAAAATATCCCGATAAATACCAACGAGCATCTATAGGCAAGAGTAAAATTTCATTTACTCCCAATCTCGCAAAAAGTTTTAACCGTGGTTTTACACGATATTTTGCCGACGATGTTTCATCTAATCGCACAATGGCTTCTCTTAATTCCCCAAAATCAATTGGAGAACCAGTAGGACGTGTAAAACGATTTATATCGGCCAATTCAATAGTATTAAAAGAACTCACTACTGAGCTACATAATGGTGATGGTCTTGGATTTTTTGATACAGGTGGTCCATTCAAAGGATTTCGTCTTAACCGCATTGACAAAAACACAATTTATCCTGCATCAAAAGTATTTGTTGAAACAGGCACTCTCATATATCGCAATAAAGACAAACACTGGGACGATGAACTTGCTCGCGACACTGCTACCCGACTAATTGACATCGAAATTACGCTGCGAACCCCATCTCGCAATCTATTGGCACTCGACATTATAGACCAACGAGGTAACAGCATTACTTCAACCATCTATATTGAGTTACAAGACGCAAAAACACCTCAAATTGAGGCTCGTCGTAGAGTCCTTGAAAAAATCGGTGGAACAATCTATAATATCACTACAATAAATGATCTGACTGGGGAGATATTTGTACCCGCCTCGACTCTTGCCGACCTTCGCCGTCAAGCGATTGAACTTCTTGAAAGGACACATCGCATGAGATATGAACGCGACTATCGTCTGCCTGAAAATTTTGATGCAGAGCCTCCTATGGGAATCGAACTTTCTTATCACGACAATGTATCAAATCGCTTAGCACAACAATTTTATGTTGATCATGGTGTAACAAAAATAAAGCCAGCATTAGAGGTACGTCAACCTGAGCATGAGCTTACGGTCATGACCACACGCTATTGTATTCGTCGCGAGTTGGGGTGTTGTCTAAAAACCTCAAATGCAAAAAAACTCCCATTTACATTGTTTATCGCTTCGGGACACAACAAATTCCGACTTGATTTTGACTGCAAAAATTGCCGAATGAAGGTAATAAAAACATAATTTTAATAATGGAAAAATCATCTCAACGAATTTCTTATTTTGATTTTATTCGTTTTATTACTCCAAAAAATTACTCCAAAATCAATTCACAAATATATTGGATTAAAATAATCATCAAATATTATATTTTATATCGACAAGAATCATTTTTATTTATTATCTTTGTGAGATAATTAACAAATGATTTTACGATTATGAAAACCGATCGCATATTAGTTACTGGAGGTACTGGATACATTGGTTCACACACCGTTGTTGAACTTCAACAAGCAGGATATCCTGTCGTTATTATTGACAATCTTTCAAACAGCAATATTGAGGTACTTGATGGCATTGAACGCATTACAGGCATTCGCACCGATTTCGTTGAAGCTGATTGCACCGATTTTGATGCATTATCAAAACTATTCCAACAATACCCAGATATAAAAGGAATCATCAATTTTGCTGCAAGTAAGGCTGTAGGTGAGTCAATCGAAAAGCCAACACTTTACTATCGCAACAATCTCAACACGTTGATTAACCTCCTTGACCTCATGCCTCAAAATGAGGTTAAAGGTATTGTGTTCTCTTCATCTTGCACAGTGTATGGCGAACCCGATATGAACCCTGTTACAGAAGCTGCTCCTATTAAAACAGCAACTTCACCATATGGCAATACAAAACAAATATGTGAAGAAATAATACACGACTTCGTGCGTAGTGGCGCACCTATAAAGAGCGTAATTCTTCGCTATTTTAATCCTGTTGGAGCTCACCCATCAGCTGAAATTGGCGAACTCCCTAATGGTGTACCTCAAAATCTTGTGCCATATCTCACCCAAACTGCGATTGGTATTCGTAAAGAATTAAGCGTATTTGGCGATGACTATGATACTCCTGATGGTTCATGTATTCGCGACTTTATAAATGTTGTAGACTTGGCTAAGGCTCATGTTATCGCAGTAGAACGCATGCTCCAAGATAAAAGCCTAGACAAAGTTGAAACATTCAATCTCGGCACAGGTATAGGCCTTTCGGTAAAAGAACTCATTGCAGCATTTGAACGTGCTACAGGTGTAAAAGTTCCTCACAAAATCGTTGGACGTCGTGCTGGTGACATCGAGAAAGTGTGGGCTGAGCCTAAACATGCAAATGAAGTTCTTGGATGGAAAGCATCAATATCAATTGACGACACTATGCGTAGTGCTTGGGCTTGGCAATGCCGTCTTCGCGATCGCGATGTAAAATAATCATTTTCAACAAAAAGATGAAACGAGGAGTCCTTGTTCTAGCATTGGTATTGAGTAGTGTTGTCTCATGGGCTCAACACGATTCAATTAGCGCAACTGCTCCACGCATTAGTTTAATCACATGCCATGCAGGCAGTGTGATGTATGAGTTGTGTGGACATACAGCTATCAGAGTTCAAATTGACAACAATGATATGGCTGTAAACTATGGACTTTTCGAATTTCAAGCCGATAACTTTGCATTAAAATTTCTCAAAGGGGAAACCGATTATAGAGTTGGAGCCTATCCGTTCAACCTATTCCTCGAGCATTATCTAAAGGAAAATCGCAAAATCATAGAACAAGAATTAAATCTCACTCCTCAACAAGCGTGGGAATTAGTTGAGTTACTAAATATCAACCTCCTCCCCGAGAATTGTGTATATCGCTATAATTATGTAAAAAATAATTGTGCAACAAAGCCTATCGTACTCATTGAGCAGGTAGTAAACGACACCATCGCATTTAACGAACCCAGCATCAAGGATGCCCAAAATTGGACTTTTCGTGATGAGATGCGTCATTTTCACAAAAACTATCTTTGGTATCAATTAGGCATAGACTTAGCACTTGGTTCGGGTATCGATTACAAACTACCAACGAGAGAGAAAATGTTTGCTCCCGAAGCACTTGAAAGCATGATGCGTGGCGCAACAATCACAGACTCTTCTGGAAATAAAATTCCTATCGTAAACAAAGAGATTGTTATTCACGAAGGTGAACCCGCACCACTTCCTCTCACTCCATTCCTACTTTCGCCAATATTCATTTTCTCTATAATCTTAGTGTTGACGATTATATATTCAATAAAGGACATAAAGAAACAACAAGTTTCACGATGGTTTGATTTTATTATTTTCGGAGCATATTCACTCGCTTCGCTTTTTGTATGTTTTCTTGTATTCATATCGGTAAATGAAGCCACTTCTCCCAATTATATTATACTATTATTTAGTCCTTTATGTTTTATCCCTACCATATGCGTATGGATAAAGAAATTAAGCAAGATTGTATACTATTCTCATTTAATGAATATTGTGACACTAATTTTGCTCATTATCGTATTATTTAGTGGTATTCAAGTAACAAATATAGCCGTCGTACCACTCATACTAATCAGTTTGATTCGTTCGGTTTCATATATTTACATCAATAGATGCAACACAAAGAAAATAAAATAACACAACGCATTATATTGTCGCTCATCGCCTCGATGATTACGATGTCGCTTTCGGCACAAACAACGCCTAAGCGACCATCGCTTGTTGTGGGTATTATGATTGACGGATTAAATCAAGAATATATCGACAAACTTCGCAATCATTTTGGCGAAGATGGATTTAATCGCATCTTAAAAAATGGTGTTGTAATTCAAAATATAGACTACGGAACTCCCCTTGATCAATCGGCGGCAACAGCACTTATTTATAGTGGTTCTGCACCATCAATTAATGGTATTCCTTCATATGAGGTATATGATCCCGAGAGTAAGAAAAGTGCTCCTATACTTCTTGATCCATCTAAGATTGGGAACTACACAAATGAAACCTACTCTCCATCGGCATTATTAGTGTCAACTATTACTGACGAGATAAAGATCGACGCTGATGGATTAAATCAAGTTCATTCAATTGCTCCCGATGCTATCCAATCAATCTTAATGGCTGGACATGCTGCAAATTCAGCATTTTGGATTAATGACAATACTGGTAAGTGGGCTACAACTACTCACTACAAAGATGTGCCCTCAACTATTTCGGGACGCAATCACATGACTCCACTCGCAACTCGTCTCAATCAAATAGAGTGGAAACCATCTTTAGATGTTAGCAAATACCCCGACCTTCCTGAACATCGTCATTTTTACCCATTTCGCTATACATTCCCCGACTACGAGACCAATCGCTATCAAATGTTTAAGTCGTCGGCATGCGTCAATAGCGAAATTACATCGATCGCAACCGATTACATTACAACATTATCACTCGGTGCCCATAAAGATGGCATCGATATGCTAAACTTAGCATATACACTCACTCCTTACCCCTATACTCGTATTCCAGACGCTCGTTTTGAGACCATGGACGCATACATAAAACTTGACACAGACCTCGCCAAGTTATTTGCAACCATCGATAGCACAATAGGGATGAAAAATACTCTTGTATTTATTGCTGGCACACCCGCTCGTCCTCGCTCTCGCCGAGAAGATGAAAAGTGGAATGTTCCAAGTGGACAATTCTCTACTCGACGTGCTATGTCGTTACTCAACATGTATCTAATGGCCAAACATGGTACTGGAGAATGGATTAATGGCATTCATAACAATAATTTATACTTTAATCATCAATTAGTAAAGAATAGAAATCTTAACATTGTAGAAATGCGTCAAGATGCTGTGTCATTCTTAATGAAAATGAGTGGCATTACAAACGCATATACTATCGATGATATTATTGCTCGTCGCATTGGAGAAAATCCCGAGGCTCTATATCGCAATACTAATTTCAAATACACTGGCGATCTCATATTCACGGTCGCACCTGGATGGAGTATTGACGAAGATGAAAATGGAACAGATAAGAGCAATGTAGTACGCTTAACTACTCCTACGGCTCCTGCCTATATACTCGCCCCTCAAGTGAGCGCACAAACCATTTCAACCCCTGTTGATGCTCGTGCGATAGCTCCTACTGTAACACGATTATTGAGAATACGTTCTCCAAATTCTGCAACTGTTGCACCTTTGCAATTTTAGTTGCATATTCTATCGTTCAAACACTTAATTTATTAGGATTTATAACTATCTTTGCAGTTGCAAAAAAATATTTTATGTCCATTTGTTTATTAAACGGACATTTTTCTACTTTGATAATAATTAAAACATAATATAACAATGTCATTTACAAGTTTTTTAAGCAAAATCTTTGGAAATAAGTCGCAACGCGACCTCAAAGAAATTATGCCTATCGTAAATAAGATTAAGGCATTAGGTCCCGACATGGAGCGTCTTTCCAACGATGAACTTCGCGACGCAATCACTAAAGTGCGTCAATCTATTGCTAACAGCACTGCTCAATATGAAAATACTAATGCCGAACTTCGTGCAAAAGTAGAGGAACTTCCTTTTGATGAGCGTCAACCCATTTGGGACGAAATTGATAATAACGAGAAAAAGATCCTCAATATCATTGAGGACCAACTCAACGAGCATCTCCCCACAGTATTTGCTGCAATTAAGGAAACTGCAGCTCGTTTTGCAAAAAACGAAACAGTTGTAGTAACTGCATCTGACCTTGACCGAGATCTCGCTGGTCAAGGTCGCGATTTCGTAACTATCGAAGGGGACAAAGCTATTTGGAAAAACCATTGGATTGCTGGTGGTAATGAAATTTTCTGGGACATGATCCACTATGATGTTCAGCTCATTGGTGGTATCGTGCTTCATCAAGGTAAAATTGCCGAAATGGCAACTGGTGAAGGTAAAACTCTCGTGGCAACATTGCCTGTATTCCTTCGCTCATTGTCAAAACGCGGTGTACACGTGGTAACTGTCAACGACTACCTTTCAAAACGTGACTCTGAATGGATGGGCCCATTGTATATGTTCCATGGTTCAACAGTAGATTGTATTGACAAACATGAGCCAAATTCTGACGAACGCCGCAAAGCATACAACTGCGATATTACATTCGGTACAAACAATGAATTTGGTTTCGACTACCTTCGTGACAACATGGCTATGACTGCACAAGACATGGTGCAACGCAAGCATTACTATGCTATCGTCGACGAGGTTGACTCGGTACTTATTGATGACGCTCGTACTCCATTAATTATCTCTGGTCCAGTACCTAAAGGCGATGACCAAATGTTTAACGAATATCGTTCAAATGTAGAGAAAGTTGTACAAGCACAACGTCGCCTTGTAACCCAAATCCTTAGCGAAGCAAAAACAAAACTCGCTTCTGAAGACAAAGAAACTCGCAAAGAGGGTGCTATTCTCTTGTTCCGTGCATTCAAAGGTCTTCCAAAGAATGGCGCACTTATCAAATTCTTGAGCCAAGAGGGTATGAAGAACGTATTGCTCGAAACCGAAGCATACTATCTTCAAGACAACAGTCGCGAAATGCCTTTCATTACCGACCCACTCTATTTTGTTATCGATGAAAAGAATCGAAGCGTAGAACTTACAGATAAAGGTATTGACGAATTGACAGGTAAAAGTAATGACCCACAATTCTTCGTGTTACCCGACATCGCATCTCAACTCTCTGAGCTTGAAAATATCACCGACCTCACTGAAAAACAACAACGCAAAGATGACTTGATGCAAAACTACTCAATCAAGGCTGAACGCGTACACACTGTTTCTCAACTTCTCAAAGCATATACCCTCTTCGAAAAAGATGTGGAATATGTGATTGATGATAACAAAATCAAAATCGTTGATGAACAGACAGGTCGTATCATGGAAGGTCGCCGTTATAGCGATGGTCTCCACCAAGCGATTGAAGCAAAAGAGGGCGTTAAGGTTGAAGCAGCTACACAAACATTTGCTACAATCACTCTCCAAAACTACTTCCGCATGTATCACAAACTTGCGGGTATGACTGGTACTGCAGAAACTGAAGCTGGCGAGTTGTGGGATATCTACAAACTTGATGTTGTTACAATCCCTACAAACCGTCCAATTGCTCGTTTTGACCTCAACGACCGAGTTTACAAAACTAAGAAAGAAAAATATGCAGCTGTAATTGAAGAGATTGTAAAACTTAAAGAGGAAGGTCGTCCAGTCCTCGTAGGTACTACATCAGTAGAAATCTCTGAATTGCTCAAACGTATGCTCGACATGCGTCGCATTCCTTGTCAAGTACTCAACGCAAAACTCCACCAAAAAGAGGCTGAAGTTGTTGCTCTTGCTGGTAAATCAGGCGCTGTAACCATTGCTACCAACATGGCTGGTCGTGGTACAGACATCAAGCTCCCTAAAGAAGTTAAAGATGCTGGAGGTCTTGCAATTATCGGTACTGAACGCCACGAATCTCGTCGCGTCGACCGTCAGTTGCGTGGTCGTTCAGGTCGTCAAGGTGACCCAGGTTCATCAGTATTTTATGTATCGTTTGAAGACCAATTGATGCGTCTTTTCGCTACCGATCGTGTAATGAAGATGCTCGATACCCTTGGATTGAAAGAGGGCGAAATGATTGAGTCAAAAATGGTTACTAAAGCAATCGAAAATGCTCAAAAACGCGTTGAAGAAAACAACTTCGGTATCCGTAAACGTCTTCTCGAATACGATGACGTAATGAATAAGCAACGTACATATATCTACAACCGTCGTCACCATGCATTGCTTGGCGAACGTGTAGGTATTGACATTGCTAATATGCTTTACGATACTATCGAGAATATTGTTAACACTTACGAAGGAGCTAACTTCTACGAAGACCTCAAACTCGAAGTATTCAAAGTGCTTACTATTGAAGTACCTTTCAGCCAACAAGAGTACCGTAATATGAATAAAGAAGCTATAATTGATGCACTTTATCAAGCAGCAAACGATGCTCTCGAACGCAAGAGCCAACGCATCATTGAAATAGCTCAACCTGTAATCAAAGATTGGGTTGAAAATCGCAATGCATCAGGCTTGATTATGGTACCAATTACCGACGGAAAACGCATCTTTAACCTTCGTATAGATATCCAAGAGGCTTATAATAGCGAATGTAAAGCAGTCGTTAAAGAATGGCACAAAGCGCTATTGCTCGTTACTATCGATGAATTGTGGAAAGAACACCTTCGCGAACTCGATCAACTTCGTCAATCGGTACAAAATGCTTCTTATGAACAAAAAGACCCATTGGTAATTTATAAAGTTGAATCGTTCCACCTCTTTGAAAACATGCTCAACAACCTAAACACTAAGGCGATGTCAGCATTGTTACGTGGACAAATCTTCATTCAACAACGTGAGGCTCAAAACGAAGAATCTCAACAACGTCAACCCGAGGTAAAACAAGCAATGCCTGAACGTCGCAATGACTACTCTCAATATCGTGCGTCAAAAGAGGATCTTCCTGGACAAGCGGCACAACAAGCTGCTGCTTCGGCTCACCAAGGCGAACGCCCACGTCCTCAACCAGTAGTTGCGGGTCCTAAGATTGGTCGCAATGACCCATGTCCTTGTGGTAGTGGTAAAAAATTCAAAGCTTGCCACGGAAAAAATGCATAATTCATTTTAACTCACTATAAAAAATGCTGTAACATCTTAGTTACAGCATTTTTTTGTACTATGATTCTCTTACATTCACTGAGAATTACTAACTTTGTAACATTATGACAGCCGAAGAAAAATTACATATAGAAGAGAAAGTCGTAGAGATGATTAAAACCGTCTACGACCCTGAGATTCCCATCGATGTATATAGTCTTGGACTAATTTATAAAATCGACCTTGGCGACGATGGTACCTTAAATATCGATATGACTCTCACTGCACCCAACTGCCCTGCTGCCGACTTTATTGTTGACGACATGCGCATGAAGGTAGAAAGTGTTGATGGAGTTACAAACGTTAATATCAACATCGTCTTTGAACCCGAATGGAACAAAGACATGATGACCGAAGAAGCAAAACTTGAATTAGGCTTTTTATAATCTATAAAACAATTAACTAGTGCGCAACAAGACTTATTTCATCTCCGATTTGCATTTAGGGGCTTCATATCTAAAAAATTCTTTGGACTATGAACGAAAAGTTGTGCGCTGGCTTAACTCTATTAAAAGCTCTGCCAAAGCAATATATCTACTTGGGGATATTCTAGATTATTGGTATGAGTATCGTAATGTTGTGCCACGAGGTTACACTCGATTTCTAGGTACTCTTGCGACTCTTGCCGACGAGGGTATTGAAATACATTGGTACATCGGCAACCACGACATATGGATTTTCGACTATCTTCCAAAAGAGATAGGTATGACCGTTGTTGATGGTCACTCTGTTAGTGAAATTGATGGAAAACGTTTCTTTCTATCTCATGGAGATGGAATAGGAAGTCTCAAACCTGGATTCAGATTTATACGTTCGATATTTCGCAATCGTTTTTGCCAATGGTTATTTTCAAGTATTCATCCACGATGGACTGTTCCATTTGCCCACCGATGGTCATCTCTCAGCCGCGAATCGGCAAAAGAGACTCCTAAATTTATGGGCGAAGAATATGAACCATTTATTCCATTTGCTCGCAATTGGAATAAGACTCATGACAACGAATTGGTTGACTACTTCATCTTTGGTCATCGCCATATTTTACTTGATTTTAAGATAGAGAATGACTCTCGAGTAGTTGTCCTAGGTGATTGGATTCATCATTTCTCATATGCTGTTTTTGATGGCAATACGCTCTCTTTAGAGGAATTTAATGGCTAAATGGCATACAAAATCCCGAAACATGTTTAACAACATATCTTTTTTCTTGTTTAGGTAAGAAAAAAGTAAGACATTTGCATCACAAACCTAAAACAATCTTTTTCACCTTAGAAATTATACCTAATGAAATCATAGGAACGAGTCCACTGAACAGTGGACTCGTTTTTGGTTTTAACCCCAATATATCATTGCACTATTTTTCTATTACCTATTTTTATTCATAAATAAAAAACAGCAACAACCCTAATGGATTATTGCTGTCGTTCTTTATCGTGTATTATGTCTATTTATGATTTTTTCTTTGATTTAGACTTACTCTTGCTATTTGTTTTTGAGCATGCTGTAGCCTTACTCTTTTTAGATTTCGATTTTGAATACTTTTTAGATCTCTTATTAGCCTTAGACTTATACGTTTTGTTTGCATAAGACTTTTGTGCAGCTGCAGGTGAATAGTTGCGAGAGTTTTGGTAAGTTGTTTTATTGAATGTAAACACATCGCTATGCACTGTTGCATTATCAAAGTCGATAATCGCTGCAGGATTGATTGCTACACCAAGATAACGAGTTTCAAAGTGGAGGTGTGCACCAAAACTACGACCTGTGTTACCACCAAGACCAATAGGTTCGCCAGCTTTCACAAATTGGTTACGTTCTACAAGATGTTTTGAGAAATGTCCGTAAACTGTTTCAAGGCCATTATCGTGACGAATTACAACATATTTACCATAACCTTTTGCTTCATAGTTCACAATACGAACACGACCATTAAATGCAGCTCTTACTGTATCACCAGTGTTTAGATTCAAGTCAACACCGCGGTGCATACGACGGAAACGTGGACGATAACCATAACCAGAAGTAAGTTGTCCAGATACTGGCATATAGAAACCTGTTACATCAATCTTTGCTGTAGCAGGAACTTCTACTCCTGTATAGCAGTTTACGCGAGGGTTATCCCAACCAAATTGCTCATCTATATCGCTAATAGTTAGTTCCTCGGTTTCATTACCAAGAACACCATTTACAAATTTATTAGTTTCTTCGTTTTTAATCTTATTAGCATTGTTGCCAATTCCTGCAATATAATCTTGGTGCATTGAAGCATGACGATTACCTTGTGTTTGTGCTGCAACAGATATGCAGAGGGCAATTGCAAAAGATAGTGTGGTTGTTATTAATTTATTCAAATTCATTTTCTATAATTTAACCACTCAAGGAGAGAGGTACGATTTAAGCAATAATTCATTTTTCAAGTAACGCAAAGGTACTATGATTCATTTAGTTAGCAAAATATTGCACAGATAAAAAATGTAAATCTATGGAGAATAATCTTAAATACACCATATACCCCACTGTTTATCAACTATTTATCCATTTTGCATATTTCGATATTTTTTTTATTCTAAAAATATGTGTTGCGCACCAAATGTTAATTTGTGGTTAAAATTTGTAATTAAAATATCCAAAATTTTAACTTATCAACCCCCAATTAATACTTTTGGCAAATAAAACACTGAGTTGATGACGCAACAATGCATTACTTGGATGCTCCAAATTTGCATCAACGTCAAGAATATCAGATGCTGTATTTCGTGCCATTTGAATGATTTGGCCATCTGATGCTAAGTTAGCAATACGGAGGTCAAATGCTATACCACTTTGCATTGTACCCTCCAAGTCTCCTGGTCCTCGCATCTTTAAGTCGGCTTCAGCCACTATAAATCCATCTGTTGTTGAAGTCATAATCTCTAAACGTTGTCGCGTTTCTTTAGCTATCTTCTGTTTAGACATTAGTATACAATAGCTTTGGTCGGCTCCTCGCCCCACTCGACCACGTAACTGATGTAGCTGCGAAAGCCCAAATCGCTCGGCATTTTCGATTATCATCGTTGTAGCATTTGGCACATTTACCCCTACCTCAATTACCGTTGTTGCCACCAATATTTGCGCCTGATTAGACGCAAAAAGCGACATCTGATAGTCCTTCTCGGTAGGTTTCATCTTACCATGCACAAAGGCTACTCTATATGAAGGGAACGTATCGCATATTAGTTCATACCCCTCTTCAAGACTTTGCAAATCGAGTTTTTCATTCTCTTGAATAAGCGGATAAACAATATACACTTGCCTGCCTTGCTTCAATTGTCGCCCCACAGCTTGATATACTTGTTCTCGCTGTTCATCATAACGCAAAAGAGTCTGCACTGGTTTACGACCAGGGGGTAATTCGTCAATTACCGATACATCAAGATCGCCATACACAGTCATTGCCAATGTGCGAGGAATTGGAGTAGCTGTCATCACAAGCACATGTGGAGGAGTTGTATTTTTCTTCCACAATCGCGCACGCTGAGCCACGCCAAATCTATGTTGCTCATCAATAACAACAAAACCAAGGTTTTGAAATTGCACATTATCCTCAATCACTGCATGAGTGCCTATGAGTATATGCAACGATCCATCTTGCAACTGCTGATGGATTAAATCACGTTGTTTCTTACGTGTTGACCCTGTAAGCAACTTTACATTTATTCCAATAGGCGCAGCAAGTTTTGAAATTGTTTCAAAATGTTGTGTAGCAAGAATTTCAGTTGGCGCCATTAAGCATGCTTGAGTATTATTATCAACAGCAATAAGCATACAAAGCAGTGCCACCAAAGTCTTACCACTACCCACATCGCCTTGTAATAATCTATTCATCTGCTTACCACTACCCATATCGGCTCTAATCTCTTTAATTACCCGCTTTTGAGCGCCAGTGAGTTCAAATGGCAACTGCTGCGAATAGAATGTATTAAAGAAATGACCAATGCGAGGGAACTTAAATCCTCTAATGATAGCAGAGCGTTTACGAGTGTATCGCAATATATTGAGTTGCATATAAAACAATTCCTCAAACTTAAATCGGAGGCGTGCTCGTTGCAACTGTTCGTTATTCTTTGGATTATGAATTGCCACCACTGCCTCACTTAATGGCATGAGGTTAAAGCGCGAAATAATATCTTGTGGCAAAGTTTCTGAAATTTGCTTAGTTGCCGAAAGTGCCGTCATCACATAGTTAAACAGAGTGCGCGATGAAACTCCTCGATTACGCAAAGTTTCGGTCAACGGATACACACCTCGCAATCCTTGCATAGCTTCGGCTGCTGCAATAGGATCTACTTCGGGGTGCACCAAACTCCAATGACTATTGAACTCAGTAGGCTTTCCAAATAGCACATACTCATTCCCTACAAGATAGGCATCTTTGAGATATTTTATGCGCTGAAACCACACCACCTCAATTGTTCCTGTACCATCGGTAAATAGCCCCACCAAACGGCTCTTCGCCCCTACACCTTGCACTGAGAAAGATATAAATCTACCTTTTAACTGAATTGAAGGCATATCCCCCTGTAAATCACGAATCTTATATATCGACGAACGGTCGAGATAATGATTTGGGAAATGGCACAATAGGTCATAATACGATTTTATACCAAGTTGCTTATCCAACAACTCAGCTCGTTTTGGACCAACTCCTTTGAGGTATTTTATGTCAAGCGTGCGCAATCTATTCATTGCTGACGAAGATAAAGTTGTACTATTTCAATATCTAATGGATTAGTAATTTTTATGTTATTTGTATCCCCTTCAACAAGAGTCACATCATATCCCAATGCAGCAAACACCGAAGCGTCATCAGTAAAAGTTGCATCAAACGGCAATGAATAAGCCTCAACAAGTTTATCGGCATGAAAAGCTTGTGGAGTTTGTACAGCTTTGTATAATGAGCGATCGACAGGGATAGAACCATCCTCTTTTATTTGGCGCAAAGAATCGGTTACCGATATTACAGGAATTGCACCCAGAGCTGAATCAAGAGCATCAATGAGTCGTGACACCATCGCTACACTTATAATAGGACGTGCGCCATCGTGAACTGTAATTACTTGTGCATTGATAGGGATTTTATCAATCGCATTTTTTACCGATTGCCAACGAGTGTCGCCACCCTCTACTATAATTGGAGATACAAACGAATACTCTTCACACAACTCTGCCCAATAGTCAACAAAATCCTTATTTAGCACCAATACGATATGCGAATCGGGCAATGCTTTACGCATATTTTCAATCGTGTGCATCAATACTGGACGACCATTTAGCAAACAATATTGCTTAGGCAACGAAGTCCCAAAACGACTGCCACTACCCGCTGCCACTATTATATTATATATGTGTTGAGTATTCATAATTGCAAAGATAACTATTTTCAGGTTACCTGGACAAAAAGTAGGATGAAAATACACTAAAAAACTCTTAGTAGACAAAAAGTATGATAAATACCCCATTGAAAGCTTTCAATGGGGTATTTATGCCTAATATTTTCTTTTAATATATTCATCCAATAGTTTC
>JAFYSL010000014.1 GCA_017559355.1 Muribaculaceae bacterium | reverse complement strand
GGTAATGCAAAAACGCCTTACTCGTAGTTGGAGTTTCTCTGGATTAGCAACATTAGTGAGAATTGTACTGATGTATTATGTTGATTTTTATAGTTTGTTTAATAATCCAGAAAAAGATTGGGAGAATATGAGGATTTTGGATGAAAATCCACCGCCACAACTGACTCTTTTTGATTAGGGGGGGGGCTTGTAAATCGCAAAAAAGAATCTCAACCGCATTAAATCTGCGATTGAGACACCTATTTATACCCATTTTGATTTTTATCGGACACCAATAAATGGAAATACCAACTCAATGCTTTGTTAATTGTCAAAACTTCAAAAAATTGGTATTACCAACGACACTTCGTGTAATAAAACAATGTGCGTTCTATAATACGCGCATGGAAGAGGTTACTTTTCCTGAAGGATTAGAACGTATTGAAATGGCTGCATTTCATGGCTCTGGAGAATTAAAAAAAGCGATGTTGCCAAATTCTTGTTTGGAATTAGGTGATTTTGCATTCAGTATGTGTGACAGTTTAAAAGAACTTCGTTTGCCAGAAGGAATTAAAAGAATCCCAAACAACTTTACTTCATTTTGTAATGTGCTTGAAAAAGTGGATATACCCGAAAACGTTGAAATCATTGATGAAAATGCTTTTCAATGGTGCTTTGCCTTAAAGAATATAAAGTTTCCGGTAGGGTTAAAAACAATAGGCCATACCGCTTTTCATTATTGTAATCCTGATTCTATAGTTTTTCCTGAATCAATACAATATATAGGAGGAGGGAGTTGTAGATATTGGAAAAATCTTATGAAGATTTATTCAAAATCACCAATTCCTCCATTTTGCGATGAGGATCCGGAAAATCCCGGAATTTATTCTTTTGGGGGACTTACATCTACTGATATACCCGTTTATGTTCCCGTAGGTTCAGCCGATTTATATCGAAATGCGCAAGGATGGAGTTATTTTAAAAACTTTATCGAGACGGATGAATTCCCTGAAGCTGGTATATATGGAGTAAAAATCGATATTCCAAATCAATCAAAAGTATATTGGACTAATGGGAGTCTTAATATAGAGATTTTAAATGATATTGAGAGACCTGTTTCTTATTCTATTTATACAATTGAAGGTAGAATAGTTAAGCAAGGATTATTAGAATCTACTCATATTGCAATCCCAATGGCAAAAGGTGTTTATGTAGTAAAAGTTGGTGAGCGTTTTATTAAAATCAGTTGAATTACGATATAATATGTTTTACTAAATATATAATTGACCGAGAATGAAAAATATTGAAATGAAAACTTATAAGTCAAAAATTGATGTTTGGTTTGTTGTATTATTTTTTATGATGATGTTATTGCCAACAATCTTTACTTTAATTGATATGTTTTCTTGGACAATGGTAGTCTTAGAGGGATTGCTATTGCTGCTAGTGTCAATACTATTGTTTAACACGAAATATATAATTGAAGGGGAGTATTTATATGTTAAATGTGGATTCTTGCCAAAAGAAAAGTGTTCTATATCACAAATAGTAAAAATCAAAAATACTCGCAGTATCATATCTGCTCCAGCAATATCTCTAGATCGAATAGAAATTAAATTAAATAATCGTCAACGATTAATAATATCTCCACTTGATAAGAAGGAGTTTATTAATCATTTATGTTTGATAAATCCAAACATAATAGTAGAATGATGTAGTTGAGGGATAACAATAGAATAATTTTAGCGATGAAAATGAGAAAATTGTTTTTTGTTGTAGCGAGTTTGTGTTTGTTTTGTTCTTGTAATGAGGAGGTGGAGCATAACAGGGTGTTAATGAAAGATGGTAATGTGATTTATCTTGAAAATGAGGATGTCACACATTATAATACTGAACAAGATTTGGCCGCAGTATATAATAATTATGTTTATTCGAGAAACTCACAATCGACCGAATCGTCCGATTATTCCATTCGTACAGATTCGGTTTTTGGTTATACATCTGTAGATGTTGATGCTCGTTGGAGTATTGCCACCTTTGGCGATTGGATTGCTGATTATGGGCTGACTCCAGGTGAGAAATATTATGTGCAAAGTGTAGTGGAGGTATGCAAGCAGTTGCCATGTTATTCGGGAGAACAGGTTGTGGCTTCTCCTTATAATGGCGAGATGTCGCATTTGATGGGATATACAACGAGTGGTAAACGAGGATATGGAGTGGGTCAGATAAGAGATACTGATGGTTATTATATAGGAGTTACATTAGTGACAAACATAGCCTACGATGAAAATGGGAAATCGGTGCAGTGTTATTATCCAGTAAAAGATCTCACTACACTTAAATGGAAATTCAAAGCACTTGCAATAGATTGGAAGTAGTAATATTTGCTGCCAAAAATTATCTAAACAATGCGCAAAAGCAACCCAGCCTCGCATTTTGTGGTGCGAGGCTGGTGCTTATTATGAGAAGATTTTTGTTATTTCTCGTTGGTTTCGTAGAATGGGATATCCACTAATTTGACTTGGAATTTCAAAGCGCTATATGGTTTGATTATTCCCATGTCTTGTGTTCCGTATGCTAAGTTTTGAGGAATGATTACCTCGCAACTGTCACCTACACGCATATTTTCAAGAGCAATAGTCCATCCTTGAATCGTTTTGTTGCATTGAGTGCGGTAGATGCTATCGCCATACGATGCTGAAAGTGCATAAGATGAATCAAATGGTTCATCATTATAGAGGCATCCTTTATATTTAACGTCTACAGTGCTGGTGTAGAGTGGTGTGAGATTGCCTTCAGTCAACTTGCGATCGTTGAAATAGTGGATAAGGATACTCTGAGTAGTGTCCCAAACGGGAGAGACTTCAGTGTAAAATTTGTTGCCGTTGGAATCAACTCGAACTTTTTGCTCGTTATACCAGCTTTCGTTCGCTTTGCGCCATTCGGCATATTCTTCCCACACACCATCTTCACCAATTTTGCAACAGGTGAACGCGATGATGAAAGCGAGTAATAATAAAAGAGGTAATTTCTTCATGTTAAAATGATAATTATCCCAATTTGCGAAGAAGAGCGTTAAGACTTACGTTTTCGTGAATCAATTTGTGGAGGTCAGCAATAGCAACGCGTGATTGAGTCATTGAGTCACGTTCGCGAAGAGTTACTGTGCCATCTTCGAGTGTTTGGTGGTCAACTGTGATACAGAATGGAGTACCAATAGCATCTTGACGACGGTAACGTTTACCGATTGAGTCTTTTTCTTCGTAGTGAGTAGCGAAGTCAAATTTGAGGCTGTTAACGATTTCACGAGCCTTTTCAGGAAGACCATCTTTGCGAACCAATGGCATAACTGCACATTTTACAGGAGCCAATGGTGCAGGCAAGTGAAGTACTACGCGAGTGTCGCCACCTTCGAGTTTTTGTTCTTCGTAAGAAGAACAGAGAACTGAAAGGAACATACGGTCAACACCGATAGATGTTTCGATAACGTATGGTACGTATGATTCGTTCAATTCGGGATCGAAATATTTGATATTTTTACCTGAATATTTTTCGTGTTGAGAAAGGTCGAAGTTAGTACGAGAGTGGATACCTTCAACTTCTTTGAAACCGAATGGCATTTCAAACTCGATGTCGGTAGCAGCATTTGCGTAGTGAGCGAGTTTGTCGTGATCGTGGTAACGATATTTGTGATCGCCAAGGCCGAGTGCTTTGTGCCATTTCAAGCGAGTTTCTTTCCATTTTGCAAACCAATCAAGTTCTTCACCTGGGCGTACAAAGAATTGCATTTCCATTTGTTCGAATTCGCGCATACGGAAGATGAATTGACGAGCAACGATTTCGTTACGGAATGCTTTACCGATTTGTGCGATACCGAAAGGAAGACGCATACGACCAGTTTTTTGTACGTTGAGGTAGTTTACGAAGATACCTTGTGCTGTTTCAGGACGGAGATATACACCCATTGCACCATCGGCAGTACTACCCATTTCAGTTTTGAACATGAGGTTGAATTGACGCACCTCTGTCCAGTTCTTTGTGCCTGAGATAGGACAAACGATTTCTTGGTCGATGATGATTTGACGCAATTCTTCAAGATTGTTATCGTTGAGAGCCGCAGCAAAACGTTCGTGAAGAGCATTACGTTTTTCGGCGATTTCTTGAATGCGAGGGTTTGTTTCGCGGAAGAGTGCTTCATCAAAGCTTTCGCCAAAGCGTTTGCTTGCTTTTGCTACTTCTTTCTCGATTTTGTCGTCCATCTTAGCGAGTTCTTCTTCGATAAGAACGTCAGCACGATAACGTTTTTTAGAGTCTTTGTTGTCGATCAATGGGTCATTGAATGCGTCAACGTGACCCGATGCTTTCCAAATTGTTGGGTGCATGAAGATAGCCGAGTCAATACCCACGATGTTGTCGTTGAGCAATGTCATGGCATCCCACCAGTAACGTTTGATATTGTTTTTGAGTTCAACACCGTTTTGACCATAGTCATAAACAGCACCTAAACCATCATAAATTTCACTTGATTGAAAAACAAAACCGTATTCCTTGGCGTGTGAAACGATTTTCTTAAAAACTTCTTCTTGTTGAGCCATAATATGTTTATAATTATTTTATTAGCATTTTATCCCACAAAGTTACGCATTTTTCTTGATACTATTTACATAAAATGAGTTAATAGTTGGTGTTATGACAATGAAAACCGATTAAGATTAGTGTTTATGGCGAGAAAATGAGTTGACAGATATAAGAAATTAGAGAAAATCTAACAATTTTTTACACTCATATTGCTATATTTGCATTTAATAAAAATCTAACATTGAGAAAAATGAAGAGAATCGTAATTGCATCGTTGTCTATTTTGGCGTTATTGACGCCTAATGTTGTAAATGCACAACACCATCCCACTACAATCAGTAAAAATAAAACTAAAAAGATTGATATTGTTGTGGGGAACGAAGATGCCCGTCATGATTCGGTGGCAAATCCCTATGATGTGCTCATCGAAAACCGACCTGTTGACCCAGATTTTGCAACACCTCACTTTGCAATTATTGATAAAGAACAACGATTCTATCTTTCGCTTGGCGCATCTGTTAAAGCGGTTGCAGCATACGATTGGGGTAATCCTTATAATAGTCCTACCGACTTTAAACCAGCTGATTTCTTCCCTGCTACACCTGGCAATGAGCAGTCATTGCAGATGTCGATGAAGTCAAGCTCAATAACATTCAACGTGGTGGGTATGCCAAAAAATAAATATCGCATAGGTTTATTTACCGCATTGTCGTTTAATGGAGGATTGGGTAATGAGTACTATGTAAAATGTGATCATGCTTATATTCGTTGCATGGGTTTGACATTAGGTTATACCTCAAGTGTTTACGACGACAAGAGTGCCGATGCATATCTTATTGATGGTAATGGTGCAGGAGCTTCGGGTGGTCATTCAAATATGACTTTTAATTGGCAACGTAATATCACTCCATCATTACGATTGGGCGCAGGTATTGAATTGCCAAAAATGTCTTTTACTCAATGGGAATATAACGACCCAATTGGCAAAGGTCAGATGGTCAACCAACGAGTGCCATCAATACCTTTTTATGTGCAATATGCTTGGAACGAAGTAGGGCATGTGCGATTGTCATCGGTGTTGCACACAATGACTTATCGTGATTATGTTGAAAATCGCAATCGTTCATTATTGGGGTATGGTTTGAAATTTACATCAAACTATAGATTTGGAGATGCAGTTGGTTACTTAATGGCACAAACTGGCAAAGGTATAGCAAAATATTTTAAGGATAACGATGGTTTTTGTCTTGACTTGGTTCCCGATGCAGATAATCCTGGACAGTTAAAACCAACTTCTTCGTGGGGTGGATTGTGTGCATTGCAATATAACTATACACCAAAGATGTTTTCAACTGTGATGTATGGATTCATGCGTAATTATGTGGATAGATATGAAGGTGGAACAATTGACTTTGGTCAACACATGAAATATGAACACTACGCCACTGTGAACTTCATTTGGCGAGCATCTTCATTTATTGATATGGGAGTGGAATATAATTTTGGTTTCAAGAAAAACTTTGCTAACGAATCAATTCATAACAATCGCGTCGCGGCAATGGTCAAAGTAGGATTCTAATAAAAGGCGAAATGAACGAGGAAAGGTGTTTATCTATCATCTTTCCTCGTTGCTTTTTCCCTATACTTTTAACTAAATATTGTGTGCTCGATAAGGATTTTTAATCCTATAAGAATGAGAATTACGCCTCCAAATAGTTCGGCGTGAGACTTGTATTTGCAGCCAAATATATTGCCTATTTTCAAACCTGCAATCGAGAAAATGAATGTTGTGATTCCGATTGTGATAATTGCAGGGATAATTGCAACTTTGAAGAATGCAAATGTTACACCAATTGCAAGCGCATCAATGCTAGTTGCAACAGCTAGTGTAAACATTGTTGCTATGGCAAAGTTATTTTTTGTTTTCTTATTGCAGTCGCAATCGTCGTCATCTTTTTCAAGCGATTCTTTAATCATATTTACCCCAATTAGGGCTAATAATCCAAATGCTACCCAATGGTCAAATGCTGAAACGATATCAGCAAAAGTGCTACCTAATAGATAACCTATAAGGGGCATTAAGGCTTGAAATCCACCAAACCATAACCCTACACTAAGAGCGTGAGAAAGTTTGATTTTTTTTACTGACAATCCTTTGCCTATTGATACAGCAAAAGCATCCATTGACAATCCAATGGCAATTATAAGTAGTTCTAATAGATTCATTCGTTGTTAGAATATTCGTTGTTGCCCATTAATTTCATCGCGCACTTCGTCATCAGAGCGTTCAGGCTCTAACTCGTCTTCCTCTTCGATTACGTCACCTTCGGCAACTTGTGGTTCTTGTTGCTCTTCGTCTTCAATTTCACGAGGTTCAATTTCGACAATTGATTCAATGTTAAAATTAGAAACACGTTTACCTTTGGCTTTATAAGATTTCACTGCAATAAATTCCATTGCATCAATTATAATAGAGCCGCGGAATTCGTCGCCACCGCCAAATTTTACTTCAAATCGAGCTCCGAGTTCGTCGCTGAGTGCAATGAGTTCTGATTTCTCATTTTCGCCCAAGAAGCGTTGTTTTTTGTTAGTAGGTTCGAATGTGAATCGTTTGAGGTAGGGGAATCCTTGGTCGGCATCGTTGAGGACTGCTGTCCACACATGACCTTGACGGAATTTTTCAATTCTCAAAATGTTGTCTTCGTAGTGGTTGCCTGCATCAAATGATGACATATAATATTCGCCACTCTTGAGAATGACAAGGATTGAATCGGTACCACTAAATTCGCCAAGGTATGTGCCACGGCCATCGTAGTTGAGGCGTAGTACATCATGGTCAAACCACACCTCGCGACCACCG